>JAUXDF010000248.1 GCA_030618505.1 Spongiibacteraceae bacterium
TTAATCGAAAGCAAAAACTGACTAATTTCTGCTTTCCCTCGCTACGAACGGTTAAACCCGACAGCCTCCTAGGAGCTAGATTGGTGTTGGCCATGACCGGACTTAATTATCGAAAACTACCAGTTTCTGGATGGACACTAGCTAATAGTACCCACTGGAAGAAAAGAACTCTACAATTATCAACCCGTGACAGTTTGTCGCAGCACCGCGAACCCGGCTATTCGGTTATAATGCAAATATGAATGCATCAAAATCCAGCTACTCTTTTCCACTAACAGCCTCCAAGCTAAATCTCACCCGGCTTATCTGGATAAGAACACTGGTGCTTGCTGCACAGCTTTTTGCCTTAAGCTATTGCAAAATTGCCGGCATCAAACTTGATTACACCATGCTCGGCATCCTGCTTCTTATCACCTCGATTATCACTATTATCAGTTGGTGGCGCCTTAGCAACAAATGGCCCGTTACCGACCAGGAATACCTCTTACACCTGCTGGTCGACCTTTCGCTACTGACCGCACTACTTTATTTTAGCGGAGGTGCCACCAACCCTTTTGTCTCCTACTACCTGGTGCCGCTGTCAATATCAGCAGCGATATTGCCCTGGAGATACACTTGGTTTGTGGCTGGAATTTCCTTACTCTGTTACAGCATGCTGCTGTTTTTTTACCAGCCGATTGATATTTTGATGCCAGCCATGCAACACAATCATTCGCAATCGAAAACTATCAATCCCCATATCATCGGCATGTGGCTGAACTTTATGCTCAGCGCTGCCTTGATCACCTATTTTGTCGTAAAAATGGCTTCTGCCCTTCGACAACAAGATGCCAGATTAAGCGCTGACCGAGAGGATGAACTTCGTGACGAGCAAATTATGGCGGTGGCAACACTGGCTGCCGGCACCGCCCATGAACTGGGCACGCCCTTATCAACCATCGCCGTGTTGCTACACGAGATGGACAACGAACAGTATTTTAGTGATAACAAGGAAAACAATACTGAGCTAAAGCAAGACATCCAGCTACTGAAACAACAAGTCAGCAGCTGTAAAAATATTCTGCAAAACCTGGTTGCTGTGGCTGAAAAGCGCAGTCACAAAGAGCAGCAACTACAGGCAATTGATCAATTTATCGCACAGGTGCTTGAGCACTGGAAAATACTGCGACCAGATCTAAAATATCAATACCGTCAATTAAACCCGCAAACTGCTCCCCAACTACTAACCGAAACAACTCTGGAGCAGGCCATCACCAACCTGCTTAATAACGCCGCCGACGCCAGTCGAGATTTGCTAGAGATTGAACTGGACTGGGATATCGACAATATCACCCTCACCATCCGCGATGACGGCGATGGCATCTCGACTGAAATAGCGGAACAAATGGGCAAACCTTTTGTTTCTACCAAGGGAAAGGGTTTGGGACTGGGGCTTTTTCTGTCTCACTCCACCATCAGCCGTTATGGCGGCAGCATCAACCTATTTAATACTGACCAAGGCGGCACTCAGGCGGAATTGACGCTTCCTATCTATCAAGCAGCGACTACCAACAATATTAATAACAGCGAGCCCAGCCATGAATGACAAGCAGCAGTATATTTTACTGGTTGATGATGATCAGGCATTTTTAGCGGTATTGGAAAGGGCAATGAAACGACGAGCCTACACGGTTCATACCGCAACTAATTCCGAGCAGGCTTTGCGCCTTGCGCAGGAGTATAAATTTGAGCGTGCCGTCATTGATCTGAAAATGGTAGAAAGCTCGGGACTTCACTTGATTGAACCACTGAAGGCGATTAACCCGGATATTGCCATCGTTATTCTAACGGGCTATTCAAGCATTACTACCGCCGTGGATGCGATAAAACTCGGTGCAGTTAACTACCTCAGCAAACCTGCCAACACCGATGAAATTCTCAACGCTTTTGAAAATACCAAGGGCAATGCCGATACCGTTGTGGCTGAAACCCCGCCTTCGATTGATCGTGTTGAATGGGAACATATTCAAAAAATACTCAAAGAAAACGATGGTAATATTTCCGCCACCGCACGAGACCTGGGTATGCACCGAAGAACCTTGCAGCGTAAGCTACAAAAACGTCCGGTTAGACGCTGAGAATATTTTACGTCAAGAGTCTGGACGCCCCACTAAATTAATTTTATATTAATATAAACAGGTACTTATAACGCACGCCAATTCACAAGGGATCAACACAAAAATGCTAGCAAACGACAACAAAAATTACGGCTTAATTTCCAAACTGCTTCACTGGGCTATTGCACTGGCTATTTTTGGCTTACTGGGTCTTGGCATTTACATGGAAGGACTGGAAAAAGCCAACCCTGATCGACAGGGAATCTACGCCCTGCACAAAGCCGTCGGCTCACTGGTGTTATTCTTTGCCGCTTTTCGTATTGTCTGGAATAGAGTAAGCCCAGCGCCGGCGCTTCCCGATGCATTGCAGGGTTTTGAGCGTATTCTGCCCAAAGTAATTGTTGGCCTACTCTATTTGCTGATGCTCGCCACACCCTTTATGGGCATTATGATGACTCAACTCTACGGCATGCCAGTCAATATCTTTGATTTTTTCCAGCTACCTACGCTGGTTGCCAAGAACAAGGAGCTGGCAGAGACTGTTCGCGAACTACACGGCATATTGGCCTGGACGATGCTCACGTTGATTGTTTTGCATTTGCTGGGGGCAGTAAAACACCGCATTAAAAACCGGGGTGGTGAAACTGATATTTTGGGACGAATGCTTTGATAGGGGACTCCCCACTTCATTCGTAGGGTGCGGCCCCCGCACCAACATTAAGCAATGGTGCGGGGGCCGCACCCTACATCCAACTACAATTGCGAGCGGCCCTTATTAGCGGCAATACGCATACGCAGGGCATTAAGCTTAATAAAACCTTCCGCATCCTTCTGATCATAAGCACCGGCATCATCTTCAAAGGTCGCGATAGCCTCATCAAACAGACTCTGTTCTGATTGGCGACCAGCAACAATAACATTACCTTTATACAGTTTGAGCCGCACCACGCCATTAACAAACTTCTGCGAATCATCAATCGCTGCCTGCAACATTTGACGCTCGGGTGACCACCAGTAACCGTTATAAACCAGTAACGCATAACGGGGCATTAACTCGTCTTTCAGATGAGCCACTTCACGATCCAAAGTTAGCGATTCAATCGCACGGTGGGCGCGCAACATAATGGTACCGCCCGGTGTTTCATAACAACCGCGAGACTTCATGCCCACATAACGGTTTTCAACAATATCCAGGCGTCCAATACCGTTATCACCACCGACCTTATTGAGATAAGCCAGTACCTCAGCCGCTGACATCGCTTTGCCATCAATGGCGACAATATCGCCTTGCTGATAAGTCAGCTCAAGATAAGTTGGCTGATCCGGCGCAGCTTCTGGGGAAACACTCCAGCGCCACATATCTTCTTCAGCCTCTGCCCAAGGATCTTCCAAGATGCCGCCTTCGTAGGAAATATGCAGCAGGTTGGCATCCATTGAATAGGGGGATTTTTTCTTCTGACCGGCATAGTCCACTGAAATATCGTGGGTGGCACAATAGTCCATCAGTGTTTCGCGAGAAGTCAGGTCCCACTCACGCCAGGGTGCAATCACCTTAACACCAGGCTTAAGCGCATAAGCACCCAATTCAAAACGCACCTGATCATTGCCCTTACCGGTAGCACCATGGGAAATGGCATCAGCGTTGGTTTCGTTAGCAATTTCGATCAAACGTTTGGCAATTAGCGGACGGGCTATAGAGGTACCCAGCAGGTATTCGCCTTCATAGATGGTATTGGCGCGAAACATCGGGAAAACAAAATCACGGACAAACTCTTCACGAAGGTCATCAATGTAGATTTCTTTGACGCCCAGCGCCTCCGCTTTGGCACGCGCTGGCTCGACCTCCTCGCCCTGCCCGATATCGGCGGTAAATGTGACCACTTCGCACTGATAGGTATCCTGCAACCAGCGCACGATGACTGAGGTATCAAGACCACCAGAGTAGGCCAGCACTACCTTGTTAATATCGGACATAAAATGACTCCGCTTGAAAAATAGACAGTGGTAGCCTCACTCATCCGTGTATAGCTACATACGAAGCAGGACGGGGCAACCGAAAGGGCGCATATTCTAAACCTGATGAAGGCAGATGCCTAGTGCGGATTTAATTCTACTACGAATGCGAACTCCGCAAAACAGGGGGAGTCAATGGCATTCACTTAATGAATCTCCTATACCTGTAGCCTTGATTGAGCCTGTGAAATCAGGGAAATTGCTAGACTTATCCCCGGTTTTTGCAAGCTCAAGCCAGGCGACGGGGGCATTTTGCTCTTAAGTGAATGCCATTGGGGGGGGTTAACTCTCTTTACAAATGCTTACTCTGCTTACCGGTGCCTATTCTCTTTCGAGCCTGATAGTAACACGCCGATGAAATTGACGATTGGCGCTGCTATTATTCTTTCTCACAGGATAACGCTCACCATGGTAGCGCAAAGTAATTTCGTCCTCGGCAATACCATTTTTGGTGAGATAGCTATTCACCGCCTCCGCGCGTTTTTTGGAGAGATCGAGGTTATACAGACGCTCAGCGATATCGTCGGTATGGCCATCAACGTAGAATCCATTCACGGAGGGGTCAGCCTTTACATAAAGCACAATCAAATCAAGCTTGCGCTTAGTCTCCGGGGAAATATCTGACTTATCGGTAGCAAAATGAACACGAGTACGGCGAATCTGATCAAAATTAATCGGCAGTAAATTCGCCAAACAGTCACGATATTGCTGATAAGCGGCGCGAAATGCTACCGATGAGAGACTAACATCAATTAACTCATCCTCACCATACCAAGACATACGACTAAAAGCCGGTGCCTTGCCTTTTTCCAGCTCCGCCAGCAGTCGGGTTGCCAGCCTTTTCTTCAACTTAATCGGCTGCTTTGAGGATGAAACACCAACATCACCAATAGAGACACTCAAACCCGGCTTCCATTCAGAGGCATTGGAAACCAACAGCGCCTTGCCCTTATTCATCGGGCTGGGAAATGATTTGAGAAAAAATCGTTGGTACTCACCGGCACGGTAGGCAAATACCGCCTCACCGTAAATAGGAATGGGCTGAGTCATACGGCACTCAAAAACAGACAGATCGGTAATCCACTGCGCCTCATCCATCGGCGCACGGTAGCTTAATGACCACACCAGCGTAGGCGATAACATCGCCACAGCGCTGATCGTGCAAAGTAGTGTTTTGAGAAATGTCGATTTTTTCATGGCAGTAG
>JAUXDF010000397.1 GCA_030618505.1 Spongiibacteraceae bacterium
AGTCGGTATGAGGATTATTGCCGCACCCTCACCGGCGACGGTAAGCATTGTTGTGAAAATTAAGGTTATGATTCCTGCAATTAAGGCGGTAGTCATGTCAGCTGCTCTTTTTCAGTTTACAGAAGATTGTTAATCGAGATGGCCAGAAGATTTCTGGCAGCTCGTTAATTGGCAGCACTTTTCCCGGGAAACAGGGACTTTATTTTAGTCCACACGTTAGTCAAAATTTGACCGTTCATGAGCTGTTGTGTGAGTGTCTCCTTGGCGGAGCCGAAGTTAAAGTTTTCCCATACAGCCGTCACATAAGGCCTGCTGGTTTCCTGCAGAGAAGTAAAGACACCTTTATTACGAATAATCGCCAGAGAATCCTGGTAGTGATCGATAACATAGCGATCGAATAGCGTAAACGTTACTTTGGTGCCGGCAAGTGCTCCTTTGCCGATATCGATGATAAGGTTATTTGTACCCATTACCATGGCGCCAGCGATACCTAGCATGGACATATTCTCGTTCTGGGAAGTGCTTTTGATTTCGTCCCAAAGGTCTTCGATTTCCTTTAGTGAAATAATTTCTGTGGGATCCGCGTGTTTCAATGCCTTGCGTATATCGGTGACATTTTTTTTCAGGCATCTCATGGTCAGAGGCGGAACATGCACGGCCTCTGCAGCAGTACCGGATACGCTACTTAAGGCTTCGAGCAGGCCGTCGACATCATCTATGCTGGATTCATCAGCGATAAGCCCGACGGCTTTCAACTCCACAGTCAGTTCCTGAAGATAGACTTTAGAGCCGTGAGCAACGTCGCTTACGACAGCCAGAATCCACAATGGGGAAACGTGCAAGGCCACTATCGATACCGTTTCGACCAGATGACCCACGGTCCTTCGGGCCACAAAGTTATCGATCGCTCTTTCCTTCTCTTCATCCGTAGGCTCTACACTGCCGACTTCGTTGACCACGAAATTTAGCGTCTGTTCGACCAGTACCTGGTAGAGCTTGGCCGATCGAAAGGTTTGAGGGATCAGGAAATTGGCGCCTTCCTTAATTACTCCTCCAGTGATCGCCAGGCTTGAACGTACTGTACGCTCGGGAATCGATAAAAACTTTATGATCGATGCATAGACCTCTTCAAGAGGTGGATCGGCTGTTTCCACGGATTCAATCTGTTCACCTTTGGAGCGTACAGATTGAATATCACCCACATCCTGCTCTCTCAGATCCTTTCCGTCTGAGGTCTTTACTGATTCAGAGCTGAGATTTTTATCCTTCTTTTGTTCTTCACTCATAGCCTTTATCTATCGGAGAAAATCAGAATTCCATCTAAAGTAGTCTACACAATGAACCAAGCAGCGTAAACCTAAATAACTTATGTGGACTCCATCCTATTTTCAAGTAAATATTTATGTTTATAACAAAATAATGAGATGCTCTCGTACATTCGGTCTTTAGGTGAGGAAGCTATCCTGTTCACTATTATTTTCCATGTACCAACAGCAATAACGCCACCAGCATATACCCCTCCGAGTTGCCCCGCATTATTTCCGATTGACTCTGTTATTTGTGATTTAAGAATGGGTGCGCCCAATGCTTCCATGACGATGTTTGGAAACCAAATAAATCCTGCTTTTATGTCATAAACCAGAATTCCACTAATCGTCGGAGCAAGTGTAAATTCATCGTCATTCAGTCCAAACTTTCGAAGACAAGCATGGATTTTTTTCATACCTACTATTTCAAAGTCTGGAAATACGATTTGACTGATATATTCATAGACTAATATTTATTTTGAGATTGATGGGTTGATAATTTAGTATTTTAAGTACAAGCAAGAGTTGGAAGGGTTATTTATTGACAGTTTATACTACATATGCAAAAGTGTATATATTATAATAGTTATTTTCAAATGGAGAATGATTATGGCGAGTACTAAATCAAAGGAAAAAAACCGCTCTAGTTTTTTTGGCGCAATTGGTATGGGTGCGGCTACAGGGGCTTTTGTAGGTGCTGCGGTGGTCATAGCTTATGGTTTGACAGTCGTCTCAAGTGCAGGTGCTACATTAGCAGCGAGAGCCGCACTAATGGGAGCACTAGGTGGAGTCGCAGCCAGCATTGGTATGAGGCATAAACAGCGAAAGACAGAAAAAGCACTTGATGAAAAAGAAGACCAACTGCAAACACAACAAAAAGAGATTGAAGAACTGAATATTGAAGTTGCTTTAGCTAAACAAAGAGAGGGAGAAAGGTGAGCCTGACGGCAGAAAAAATCTAAGACCGTCACTGCGCCAAGGAAAACTGGCGCTAGAGGGGAGGTTGTCCAAAAGCTATTTTATTACGCTAACAGATTGATTTCTTGTTGCTGGCTAGGGTAAGATATTTTTATACGGTGAATTCCATCATTGGTTTAATAGCTTGCAAGCAGCATTATTGGTCTTGATCAGCTCCCGTATCAAGATTCCTTCCTGATAATTCCTTCCTAATAATATAGACTTGCGACAGTATCGGATAAAAATACCACCAGTGATTACAAGCGCAAGAAACGACTACCAAATCCCATCGAAAACGGCACCACGGGAGAGAATCGCCCGACGGTAAATGGCGGGCAAACCATTTACCTCCATTTAGCTTTACGTCCGATCCGAGCGCTTTGCTCGTATTGCGAATAAACCATACGGAGAATAGTTTTATGTTTATCAGGCTTGGTATTTTATTCACGGCTTACGTCGGAGCAAGGTTGTTTGATCATTTCAAAAACAAACAATTAACAACATCTAAAAAAAATATCCAACGCCCAAAATCCAGAAAATTCCTCTCCAGATTATCCAACATTGATGCTCCGGAAAAAGAGTATGACCGGTTATTTAATGCCAGCATAGTTTCTTTAGGTCTGGTTGCTTTAACCCCTTTATCCCCGGTATTTTATTTATTAGCTTATGGAGGCATTATTTACACATGCATACCCATTTTGAAACTGGGTGAAAGACAATTGCTTAAAAGACGCACGATTGGCCATGATGCGTTATTTTCCTTATACATCATTCTGTGTTTTCTGACCCACCAGGAATTGTTTCTTGCGCTCAGCGTACTGTTTTACCATGGCGGCTCAAAAGTACTGGCCATGAACCAGGCCATATCCAAACCGCTTATCAGCGGCATGCTCAAGCAGCAACCTGACAAGGTATGGGTTTTAAAAGACGGCGTAGAAATCGAGTCGTCTCTGAAAGATGTTAAGGTAGGCGATATCGTGCTGCTTCGGGCTGGTGAAGTCATCGCCATTGATGGCGTGATTATTGATGGCATAGCCCTGATTGATCAACATACATTAACCGGAGAATCACAACCGGTAGAAAAAGAAACCAACGCGGATGTATTCTCTTCAACGCTCATGGTGAGTGGACAGATCAAGGTCAGGATCACCAGGGCAGGTGAAGACAC
>JAUXDF010000140.1 GCA_030618505.1 Spongiibacteraceae bacterium
GACCCTGCTACCGCTTTGTTAACCAGCGCAAAAATGGAGGGTGAGGCTGCTCTGCTTAGTGGTACCAAAATGTGCGTACCGATTGCAGATAGGGCGGAGCGAATTTTACTGGCCGCTAAAACGGAAAAGGGTATTGGTGTATTTTTACTGGATCCAAAGGTGGACGGAGTTGAATTGAATCGCTTAAAAGCCAGCTCTCAGGAACCGCAGTTTGAGTTGGTATTGAATAATGCACAGGTAGCTGCGGCGGATATCATTTCGCTTGATCAGGGACTGGAGATTATGCGTTGGAGCGCCGATAGAAGCATCGCGGCTTATTGCGCCATGCAAACAGGACTATCGGATAAGGCCATGCGCATGACCGCTGCCTACACGGCAGAGCGCCAACAGTTTGGTGTGCAGATAGCGACCTTTCAGGCTGTGGGTCACCGAGCTGCCGATTGTTATATTGATGTAGAATGTTTGCGCCTGGTTACCCAGCAAGCTGTTTCCTTACTGGACAGTGATAAAAAGGCCAGCACCGAGGTGCAAATTGCCAAGGTGTGGGCAGGTGATTGTGGTCACCGGGTTAGTTATGCTACTCAGCACCTTCATGGCGGTGTGGGCATTGATAAAAATTACGCGCTGTGGCGCTATTGCGTCTGGTCTCGGCATATCGAAATGATCCTCGGCTCCAGTGCCGCTCAGCTGGCATGCTTAGGCCAGCGCATTGCGCAGGGTAAAGCGTACGCTGAATAAAACCTGAGCTGCATTTTCATTTGTTGGAGAAAACCGTGGCGGAGAAAATGCCTCCTAAGCAGAAGTCTAATAATCTGGGTTCTCAAATTAGTGTGGCACGCTTGACTGAGTTGCTGCGCCATTATTCGGCGCGTGGCTGGGCTGAGCTGATGGTGAAAGAGCACTTTGTCACGCGTAGTTTGTTGTTTAGTGATGACACTCTTGCCGATGCGGAGACTATTGCATTTGCCGAACAGCTGATCGCCAATATGATTGGCAGCGAAGCGGCTCACAAAGTGCTGATCGCCTTTATCGATAATGGCTACATGCATATTGCCGATGTCATGAACATTATCGATGGCGGTCGATACTTTTTTCATTTTAGTCAGGATTTACTGCATTCATCAATTGAGAACCTTGAGCAAGGCATCAGTATTGTTGATAAAAACCTTCGCCTGTTGGTTTGGAATAGTCGTTATATTGAACTTTTTGATTACCCAAAGGGCTTGGTTGTTGAAGGGCGGCCGGTAGAGGAGTTGATTCGCTACAACGTCGAGCGTGGAGAGTGCGGGAAGGGTAGTGTTGAGGAGCTGGTTCAGAGACGTATACTTCACCTTAAAAAGGGACAGCCACATTTTTTTGAGCGCTATCGCGGTGATGGAAAGGTCATCGCCATGCATGGTAACCCTATACCCGGTGGTGGTTACGTTACCAGTTTTTCCGATGTCAGTGCCCACAAACAACTGGTTCTTCAGTTAAAAGAGGCGAAGAAAAATCTCGAGTTAAGAGTCAGTGAGCGCACCCGTGAGTTAACCGTGCTCAATGAAACCTTGATGAAGGAAATTGCTGCCCGTACGCAAATAGAAGAAGATCTGCGTCAGGCCAAATTGCGAGCGGATGAGGGCAATAAAAGTAAAACCCGATTTCTTGCCGCCGCCACCCATGATCTGATGCAGCCGCTTAATGCGGCAGGTTTGTTTACCTCGGCACTGGCTCAGCGTCTTGACGGGGATATCGAAAAGGGCTTTGTTGGCAATATCACCTCCTCATTAAATGCGGCTGAGACAATGTTAAGCAGCCTACTTGAAGCTTCCAGGTTGGACTCCGGTGCTGTTCAGCCTGATACAGAAAATTTTTCGATTGATCAGGTGATTGCGGCCTTGGGTGCAGAATTTACGGTATTGGCCAATGAACAGGGGCTGGCCTTTCATAAAGTATCCAGCAGCTTGATGATACACAGCAACAAACAATTGTTAAGGCGCATACTACAAAATTTTCTTTCCAATGCTTTGCGCTATACAACGGAGGGCCGGATTCTTTTAGGTTGCCGTAGAAAGGGGGCGATGTGTCAGGTTGAGGTCTGGGATACCGGCGAAGGCATTCCCCAGGATAAACTGGATGAGATTTTTGAAGTATTTCATCGCCTGGAACGTACCGAAGAAATTCTCACCGCAGAGCGTGGCACTGGTTTGGGCTTGGCGATTTCTGATCGATTAGCCAAGCTGCTAGGGCATAAAATACTAGTGCGTTCCTGGCCTGGCAAGGGCTCTGTATTTATTGTGCAAATCCCCCTTGCTGAACGGGATGAGGGTGTCGGTGAGGTGACTTCGAGCGAGACAGAAAAGGAGATGCCTGAGTGGAAGCCGGTAGGTGGGCTTGAAGGCTGTCGTGTGCTCTGTGTTGATAATGATCTTTCCGTGTTAAAAGGGATGGAAGCTATCTTGAGCACCTGGGGCTGCAAGGTCAGCTCGGCTGTTGATTATACCAGTGCCAGCCAATGCTTTGGTGAGGGTGCTTTCCCTGATATTATTCTGGCCGATTATCAGTTGGATAAGGAGACGGGAATTGAATTGATGGAAAGGTTGCGAGAGGACTTTGCTGTTTCTATTCCTGGCCTGGTTATCAGTGCAAATAATACCCCGGCGGTTAGAGGAGAGGCTGATCAGCACGGGTTTTTGTTTTTACCTAAACCGCTCAAGCCGGCGGCTTTAAGGGCAGTTATGTCAACCTTGCTAGAGGCAGGAGAGGGTTAGGGAAGGACGCCGCCTGGATGCTAAGGGCTTATTTAGCATCCTCGTCATCAACATTTAAATAAGCCGCAGCGATGACAGCCTGCGTTCGATTATTAACTCCCAGCTTTTTGAATACCGCCGTCATGTGTGTGCGCACAGTGGCTTCAGAAATATTTAAACGATCGGCAATCTGTTTGTTCAGCAGGCCTTTTCCCAAATGCATCAAAATCCTGAATTGCTGAGGTGTTAGGGTGCGAAGACGTACGGCAAAATCACGCTCTTCATTGCTGCGCTGGGCATCGGGCATTTCGCTGGCAGGGGGAAGCCATATGTTGCCCTCAAGAATAGTCTTCATCGCCGTGGTAATGGTGGCCAAGGGCGAGGACTTTGGAATAAAACCCGAGGCGCCAAAATCGATAGAGCGCTGGCCAATATCGGGGCTTTCACTGGCGGAGACAACAACTACGGGCAGTTTTGGAAACTCCCGACGAATTAATACCAGCCCGGAAAAACCCTTGGCTCCTGGCATATGTAAATCGAGTAGTACGAGGTCGGCATCCTGATGCTGGCGTGCGGCAATTTCCAGATTTTTAATGGAGTCACATTCAATGATTTCAGCGTTTTTGAATGTCCCGTTAACCGCTTGGCTTAGGGCTGCTCGAAAGAGGGGGTGATCGTCTGCAACAAGAAATTTGGTGCTGCCCTGCATTCATTCTGCTCCAAATGAAATAAGCGATCGTAAAGACGACCTCCTTGTCGTGAAATCCTGTCTTAGCGATTTAGTCCTGCAAGCATGATCCTACAAGATTAACCCTACAAACTTAGCCCTACAGCAGGGTTTCACTGATGCTAATTAAAACAGCATTTTCGTCTTTAATCGATTTACTGGAAAAAGGATCAGTATTTAAGACTTCTGCATGCAGTGCTGCCAGAGCAATATGCCCGAACATCTGATTATTACAGGCCATGAAGAAGGAGCTTTTGTCCCCTTTGGTCTTAACCCTTTTGTTGGTGATTTCCCAGAAGGGGCGATACCAGCTGTCTACCAATAGCTTGCGATGTTCTCCGCCTCTTAATGTGGCGTGGAAGGCAAAGCGAGCCAGGTTAGGGTTGTCGATGCTGTATTGAAATATCAACTTAAGATATTCGGAGGGCTCACTGGAGGCTTCGGACTCTTCAAGCATCTCGAAAAAAGGTTTTACCATACGCTCAATAACGCCTTCGTAAAGATCCTGCTTGTTGCGAAAGTGCTTGTAAATCGCACTGGGTCGAATGCCGACAACGCTAGAGATATCCTCCATTGATGTGGATTTATAGCCTTTTTCTGCAAAAAAGCCTTCCGCTGCATCTAGGAGCAGTTTTTTTGTTGGTCTCTTCATACTAGTTTCCCATAGGTTCTGTAGTGTAGTTATTTGTAATTATTGTTATAGGACGGGCTATGATAGTCACAAGCTGTGAGGATTACAGCTAAAATATTAGAATTGTTAGTAATAATGTTAATTATGTAACATTAACATTATGTAAGAGAAAAATGGTTACCAAAATCTGGTTTGTAATCTTGATATGTTATTAGCTTTAGCCGCGCGGGGTGAAATGTGTCGAAAAACACGCTTGTTAATTATCAGGGAAAGAAAATCTCCAGAGTCAGCGGTCTGGAGCGCAGGCTGTTAATTATCAAAGCAACCTGGCGAATTATCATCAAGGATGGTATGCGTGGTGTTAGACATAGAGCTGTTGCTACCGAAGCAGGAGTGCCCCTGGCAGCAACAACATATTATTTTCGAAATCTTGAGGACTTGATTACTGCCGCATTTACTCATTGGGCAGAGCAGGCTTCGGTTTATAGTGTGCGTTTTCGTGAGGCTTGTGACTCAGCGATCAGTGATATTGATGAAATAAAACTGCAAGATAAGCAGGTGAGAGCAAACTTGGCTGAGAAGGTTAGTGAATTAACCCGGGTGCATATTGTTGATCAGATCGTTAAACGCAGTGATGATCGAATACTTGAGTTGGCTTTTCAACATGAGGCACTGCGTAACGATAAACTGAAATCGCTGGTGGTGAGCCAGCAGTACGCATTTATTAAGGGACTGAAAATATTCCACCAAAAAATTGGTAGTAAAGACCCTGAAGCGGATGCGCGTATTTCTATCGGCGTGATCTCTCGTTTAGAGCAGGAGGCCAGCATGCTTGGGCTTGATAATTTTGATCAGAGTTGTATTAGCCGCACCGTGCGGCGCCATGTTTTTTCTGTGTTTGAGATGGCAGATCCGCTGGTTAATCAGCGAAACTAAGGATGGCCGTCGGACGGGCACTAGCTCGTTAATTTGTGCATTCAGCTCGAGCAGTTGCTGACGGTCATATTGAAGCTGTTCTTGCTGTTGTACCTCTCAGGTGCGGATAATTACTTGTTAAGTCCTGTTTTGTTGTCTTGTTAGCGTACCTTGCTGGGATATTTTTTCATAACGATTAGCGGGTGAAAGGCCAACTGTATTCCCTCTTCAATTTGTGAGTCTTTGTTGAGCACGTGGCGGCGTCGGATAAAGCTGGGATTAGCCGCTTTCATATCAATAGCCTCGGTGACTTCAATGCCGCCGATACTGGTAAAGACCCGTTTCAGACTACCATCGTAGATGCTAACCCAAAGCGACACTGCTTTGACGTTTTGTGACCAGTTAAAATCGGCGGGTACACCAGCGCCAGGGCCTTGCAGCGAGGGCTTTCGACTGACACCATCCCAGCGGGCAATATGATTCATGCCGCCACTAAATTGTATATCGCGCTCAATCAGGTCGGTAAAAACTACTGCGTCAATGTTTGCGTTTTTGGTCAAATCCTCAATGGTTTCTGCCAGAGCAGACTGGAAGTACTTTGATAATTTACCTGTCGAGGGGTTATAGAGCTCGCCGTATTTATGAGTGGCTTTTTCCCAGCGAGATTCAAATAGACGGCTTGAGGAGACGCTAAAGCCATTTTGTCGCAGGTAATGTGCAACCTTGTCATCGATTTGTTTTTCCGATTTTTTCAGGTGCATTCGACTCGGTTTGCCCAGGTTGATGGAGGCTATAACCAGGTGTTTGAATTCAGGGTTGTTAAGGATACCCTCATCTATTTGATAGTCGAATACACTTGGGTTGTATGGCGCGCTACTACAAGCGCTCAGGCTTGCAGAGAGTATGAAAATGATCAATATTCGGGTCACGGTTATTTTCTCATCTAGATGGGTGGCGTGTTTATTCTAGCAACCGGCTAATCTATTGAAAAGTCGCGACTTTATCAATCTGGAGATTTGGCCTCAGATTTTGTTAAAATGAGTGGGTTAATACCTATCCCAGTCTACGGAATTAAGATGATACAAGAGTCAGGCCCCCTTTATTACCAGCAACTTGGCGACAGGAACGCAAGGCATTCGCTGATTTTACTGCATGGTTTATTTGGCATGTCAGATAATTTGATGGCCCTGGCGAAAAGTCTGGCCGAGACTTATTGTGTTTATGTGGCTGATCTTCGCAATCATGGCCGCTCTTTTCATGCAGATCATATGGAATGGTCACAGTTGGCCGGTGATATATTGGCACTAATAGATGAGCTGGGACTGGAGACCGTGGGCCTGCTCGGGCATTCTTTGGGAGGCAAAGTTGCGATGAGTTTGGCAGGCTGTTATCCGCAAAGAGTCAGCGCTCTGGTGGTGGCTGATATTGCACCGGTTGAATATCCCGTTCATCACCAAGCGGTGCTGGCCGGCTTACAGTCACTTGATCTTGTTAGCCTTGGTGGTCGAAAACAGGCTGATACGCATTTGGCTTTAAGTATTGATGACTTGGGCGTGCGCCAGTTTTTGCTCAAGAATCTGTATAAAAATGCTCAGGGAGATTATACATGGCGTTTTAATCTGGATGCTTTGGTGAGTAATTATGATGCCTTACGCACGGCACCGGAAATGACAGCGCCTTATCAGGGAGCAACATTGTTTATTAAAGGTGAAAACTCACAATATATCACCAGAGAATATCAGTCGGCGATAAAAACCGCTTTTCCGGTATCCCAATTTAAGATGATACAAGGGGCTGGGCATTGGCTGCATGCGGAAAAACCCGTGGCTTTTGCAAAATTAGTAAAAAGGTTTTTTGAACGCGAACTTACCGTTGGCTAAAAAAGCCTCCCACTTGTAGCCTTGATAGAGCTTGCGAAATCAGGGAATTGGGCGGTGTTCATTCTCGGATTTCGCAAGCTCAATACAGGCTACGGATCTTAATGTCTTTGTTGTTCCCCGCTCAGCATAGCCTGCTTTATTTCGACGCCCCAGTGATAATTCCCCAGCTCTCCCGAGCTGAGTATTACCCGATGGCAGGGAATGATATAGGCGATAGGATTGGCGCCAACAGCACTGCCAACGGCGCGACAGGCTTTGAGTTTGTTAATCGCTTGGGCAACTTGTTGGTAGCTGGACGTCTCTCCCTTTGGTATTGCCAATAATGCCTGCCAAACCTGAAGTTGAAATTCGCTGCCTCTCAGGTGTAGTGGCGGTGTCTCTGTCCCCGTAAATATTTTATCAAGCAGTGCTTTGGTTTTTTTCTCTTGGACGATAAGTTTTGCCTCTGGCCAGCGTAATGCCAGGGAATTTAGTGGTTCTTGGTTTTCCCTGTTGGTGAAGGACAGTTGGCATACCCCTTCGGTAGTTGTCGCAATAAAACAGCTGCCGAAGGGGCTGGTGTGCCAAGCGTACAAAATATCGTGCTTTTCTCGACTGACCTTTTTCCCTGTCTCTGCAATTTCTGTAGTGACTCTGGTTCTGCTTGATTGTACTGACATGTTGGCTCCTCAAGTGGGTTTGAGTCGTTGTGGTTTGAGAAAACATCTGGCGTAGTACTTTGCGTAGTTGTCTTTTTAGTTAGTGCCCATCCAGAAATTAGACGAAGAGATCCTGGCCAACGCAAATCTTGCGACTTAAAGGCCTTGAAAAGGCCTAGGAGCCTGTCGGATTTAACACTGTTCTACTG
>JAUXDF010000349.1 GCA_030618505.1 Spongiibacteraceae bacterium
GTACTAACAGAGGATGACCTGCACGAATATGCCATTGATGAGCTGGCAGATATCGCCTTTCATGTCCCGGGGCTCAACACCACCCTGGGACAAAGTGGTAGCGCCAGTGAATTTAAAGCCTATATCCGCGGTATCGGCGAATGGGATGCGATTCTGACCAGCGACCCGGCTGTTGGCCTTTATTTGGACGGCGTGTATACCGCCCGCGTGTACGGTACCAATATTGAGCTGCTGGACATCAAACGTATTGAAGTACTCAAAGGCCCGCAGGGCACATTATTTGGCAAAAATTCCATTGCCGGTGCTATCAACATTATCAGCAACAAACCCAATGATAACGCCAGTGACTACCTAAAGCTCAGCTACGGCAGTTTCGATGAGAAAATCCTGCAGATAGCCAGCGATATTATCCCCTCCGATGAGCTATCTTTTCGTTGGTCCGCCGGTTTCAAAAAGGCCGACGGCTGGCAAGAGCGCCCCGAATATGATGCCGCCGATCAGGATATTTGGCAGTTTCGCATCGTCAGCCGCTGGCAGCCCAATGACAACACCGACTTCCTGCTATCCTTTTACCAGGCTGAGCAGGATCAACGCGGTGTTGCCAACAGTCTCATTGCCGCCCATGACAGTGAATTATCCATCAACTACAGTCAGTTGGTGGGAACCCCCTGCTGCCACGATTATGTCAGCACAGATCCTGACAAATCTTTGGCCACCAGCGCGTTTTCAGTTGATGAATTTGACTTACACGGTCTCACCCTGGATTTGAATTGGCAGTTCGATACCGTCAACCTTAAATCAATCTCAGGCTATCGCCACATAAACGCACTCAATGGCAGGGATGGTGATGGCGGCTCATTAGCGTACTCGGAAGATATCCACGATCAACACCAATCACAGTTCAGCCAGGAATTTCAGCTTTTTAATGCTGACAGCGACCAGGCTTTTAACTGGCTATTTGGACTCTATTATTTTAACGAACGCTCCTCAGAAAAAACCACGCTAGTTACCGCCAAAGGGTTTTATGAGGCATTAATAGATCTTGGTACACCGCCGGAGCAAGCCGCACTGGCAGATTTTAATCTGGACTTTGACCACCACCAGGACTCCGACAGTTATGCCACTTTTTTTCATAGTAGCTATGCCATCAACAAGCAATGGATTATTGATGCAGGCCTGCGTTACACCCTGGAGGAGAAAACATTTAAACAAAGCTCCTGGCGAAGAGCAGCAGATGTACCGCTGCTAAGCACTGTCGAATACGAGCTGAATGAAGACTGGGACGCCTGGTCACCCAAGCTCGGACTTAGCTATCAGGCCCTTGAGAACTTGCTTTATTACGCCTATGTAGCCCGTGGATTTCGCAGTGGCGGGTATAACGGCCGCCCCACTCGCGATGAGGAAATCGGCGCTTATGAGCCTGAATTTCTAACCAGCTATGAAGCTGGCTTCAAAACACAGCTACTTGATGACCGCCTGGATTTGAGCGGTGCGATTTTTTACAATCAGTACACGGATATGCAGGTGACTTCAGTGTTAGGTGATGATGCCACCGGCGTCATTGTAATGATCGAAAATGCCGCCGAAGCGACGCTAAAAGGTGCAGAGCTTAATCTACAGGCAATTATTATCGAGCAATGGCGATTGCGCTTTGGCTTCAGTTATCTTGACACCAGGTACGACAAATACATTGATGCTGAAGGCAAAGACCTGTCTTCTCGCACCCTACGCAATGCCCCCAACTGGGACATCCACTTCTCCAGCCAGTACGTGCTGCGACTGGAGAATTACGGCGATATCACTTTTCAGGCTGATTACAACTATCGAGACCAGATGTATCTCAATGATCAAAACTCTCCCTCGCTCTTAAGTCAGGACTTCAGCAGCTGGAATGCAGCAATCACCTATCAAGCAGCACAAAAAAACTGGTCACTTGCCCTGATAGGTGAAAATCTCAATAACAAACGCGAGCTAAACGCCGGATTTGATGCCAGCGAAAGTTTTGGTTTTGTTGATGGTTATTATAATGCGCCCAAAAAGATAAAGGCCGTTTTTACTCTTCAATTTGACTAGTCCCAAGCACGCCTATCAAGGCGCGTTTAATATCCAATCATAGTGATAGACGATATCACCGCTACTACGGCTGCCAAGTCTAAAACCTTCAAGATAACGCGCCAATTTTTTAGCCAAATCACCTTCAGCATATTCTAGCAGATGAGCTAATAGTGCTTTTTCATCAGCGCCAAAATCCTCACTATACCACTCATAAATACTGGAAAGCCGCAACTGCTCGCCATCAAATTCGACCGCTCGAGAATGGTTAACATAGCTTGCAGCCGAACGCTCAAGCAAAAGTTCAGTATTTGCCCCAGTAAACACTTTCAACTGCAGGTTGGGACAGGAAAGGCTGGCACAATTAACAACATAATGAATGCGCGTATCACGCCATATCGGCCTCAAAATACCATGCTCAATCTGATTAAGACTCAAGGTTCTACCCTGCATTTTGGCGAGAGTATCATCCCAGGGGCCAAAACTAAAAAAACCTTCGCCGGTTTTTTTAATTGATGTAACCGGGTAGTGCTTCAACACCACGGCCACGGTTAGAGCATTATAAAGATTAATCCAATAGGCTTTTTGCTCAGCTCGGCTTAGCTCTCGTGGATCCAGTTTTTGCAGCTGTTGCAGGTATCGCTCCAGCAAACGATGATCCACCGAAGTCACTGCGGCATAATCAAAACGATTGATGCCACTGAGGTGCCGGGCATCAAGATAACGATCAAGCAGCTGCTGCCAGGCAGAATGATCCAAGACCTGCGTGGACTGCTCATTACTGATATTCCAGAACGGTCGCAACTCCATTTTTGGCGCGGCCTGCCCCTGTGGTATAAAATAAAAAAAACACAACAAGAACGATGCGACACGATACATGTAAACAACTCCGGCTGACACTTGATGTTTAGTTAATCACGCCTGCCTACACAGATCAACGATCAGCCTAACGCATTGTGTTCTTAAGTCCATGGCACTATGATTAGCCTTGTTTATTAAGCTAAAGGATCACTTGAAATAATCATGTCAGCAACATCAAATCAAAAAGATGCGGGCGTACTGATACGCTTGGCCTACCAAGGTATGTGCGAACTGAATATTGACGCTGATGCAGTCATAGAGCGTTGCGGCATCAGCAAAGATCAATTGTACGACAGTCAGCTTCGCACCTCCCACGCTGGACAAATATTATTTTGGCAGTCAGCACAGGAAGTATCGCAGGATGCAGACATTGGCTTGCACCTTGGCGAGCACATGCCGTTTATTAAAGGGCAAGTACTGGAATATTTGTTTTTCAGCAGTCCAAGCTTTGGTGATGGTTTGCAAAGAATGCTTAACTATCAACGCTTGCTAAGTGATGCAGTACAATTCAAATTATCCACCTCAGGCGATCAAACCTACCTGACTTTTCACTTTCCTGAGGCAACACGCCATCTTCTGGAGTGCAGCTGCGTGGTGCTGAAGAATTTTCTACACACCGTCAGTGAAGGTGCCTTTCAGCCCTCGCTAGTCCATTTTGTTCACCAGGGCAATACCAACAACAGCGATTATCAGCGTATCCTTGGCTGCGAAGCACTCTTTGGGCAAGAGGAAAATCGCATTTACTTTAATCACTCGGCACTGGCCTACCGCTCATTGCACACCCAGCCTGAACTGTTGGATTTTCACGAAAAGATTGCCAGTCAACAAATGGCTAATCTTGAGTTGCAGGATCTTATTGGCAAGGTGCAAGAGAAGATCGCAGGCCTGCTAGAGAGCGGAGAGGTCAATGTGGAGAGCGTGGCCGAGCAGCTGGAAATAACCCCCCGCAACCTGCGAGGACAACTTACCGAGGCGGGCACAAGCTTCAG
>JAUXDF010000345.1 GCA_030618505.1 Spongiibacteraceae bacterium
TAATATCGTCGAAGCGGGTTTTGTTGATACCTTTCGCCATATTAAACCTGAAGAAGTAAAGTACAGTTGGTGGAGTTATCGTGCCGGCGCGAGGGAGCGTAATGTCGGTTGGCGGATTGATTATTTTCTTTGTAGTGAATCCTTTGTTGATAAGGTCAGTGGCGTGGAGATATTTAATGATATTTTTGGTTCTGATCACTGTCCGGTAGTGGTAGAACTCAGCTTGTGATTTGGAGATGTAAATGAGACTTCGGTTCGATAAGCGTTTTTTTGTTACTGCTTTTCTGGTGGCTTTTTCAAGCGCGGTATTTTCTATGGATGCGGTAATCAATGCTGCTGGCTTGAGCTCTCCCGATGCTTATACTTTGAAAGGGGAGCGTAGTTTTTTATCGGGTTACCCGCCCTTAAATAAGGATGGTTCGGTGAACGTGGTGGTAGAAATCCCCACAGGGTCGACCGCTAAATGGGAGGTAAGTAAACCTGACGGTCAGTTGAAGTGGGAAATTAGAAAAGGTAAACCACGGGTGGTTAACTATCTGGGTTATCCAGGTAATTATGGCATGATTCCGCGTACGCTTTTGCCAAAGGATCTGGGTGGTGACGGTGATCCACTGGATGTTATTGTGCTTGGGCCTTCGGTCGCTAGAGGCAGTGTTATCAGTGCGAAAATTATCGGCGTGTTGCGTCTTCTCGATCGTGGTGAGCAGGATGATAAACTGATTGCAGTGATGGCGGGCACGCCTATGTATGGAGTGAATTCCATGGCCGAACTTGATCAGGCCTATGTTGGGGTTTCGGCCATTATAGAAAGCTGGTTTAGCAATTATAAAGGTCCCGGAAAAATGCAGGCGAAAGGTTTTGCTGAAAGCGGGGCAGCGATGGATATTCTTGATGCGGCGATTAAGGCATTTCCTCATAAGGAAAAATGACAGTTATTGATTAACTAGTGCCCATCCAGAAACTGCTGATTTTCGAAAATTAAGTCCGGTCATGGCCAGCGAAAATCTAGCTCCTAGGCCTTTTCAAGGCCTTGTAAGTCGCAAGATTTACGTTGGCCATGACCTCTTTGTTTAATTTCTGGATGGGCACTAACTATTCAGTAAAAGCATAAAGTTCGTCATTCCGGCAGTCTTTTAGCCGGAATCCAGTTTGCAGGACTCTTGATCCCCGACAAAACACTTCGGGGATGACAAAAACGGTGGGTTCAGAGTGTTTGTTTCATTATGCTGAGTAGTTATATTACTGACTTTATTGTTTAGCAGCGATGAAGAAATACGGAGAAAAATGCTGTGATGCACTTCAGATTTGAATCCGCGTATTGCAAACAAATCTCCGTTTATTGTTTGCTGGTTTTTACTCTCGGTTTTGTACAAAGCAGTACGGCCGTTACTCCTGTTACTCACGTTACTTCAGTTAATGCGGCAACCATCACTCAGCCCGGTGGCGAATGGTTAAACTATGGTCGTGATTACAGCGAGCAGCGCTTTAGCCCTCTCAAGCAAATTAATACAAACAATGTTTCCCGTCTCGGCCTGAGCTGGTCTTTTACTTTTCCTACCGCTCGAGTCATGGAAGCCACACCGCTGATGCATAATGGTGTGCTTTATGTGACAACACCCTGGAGTCAGGTGTTTGCCCTTGATGCCAAAGACGGCCAACTGCTATGGCAGTATGATCCGAAGGTTGCCAAATCACAGCTGATTAATAGTTGCTGTGGGCCCGCCAATCGTGGGGTGGCGCTCTGGCAAAATGATAGAGGTGACAAGACAGTTTTTGTCGGTAGTTTTGATGGCCGCCTGATCGCACTTAATGCCGATAATGGCGAGCTGCGCTGGTCGGTGCAAACCGTGCCCAAGGACTCACACTATACGATTACTGGTGCGCCTCGTGTCATTGCCGGTAAGGTTATTATTGGCAATGGTGGTGCCGAGTTAGGTGTACGTGGTTATGTCTCGGCCTATGATGTAGATAGTGGTGAGCAGCTTTGGCGTTTTTATACCGTGCCGGGCGATCCGAGTCAGCCACAGGAAAGTCCTGCCCTGGAAAAGGCGCTGTCCAGCTGGAATGGCCAGTGGTGGACGATGGGCGGTGGTGGTACGGTCTGGGATGCAATGGCCTATGACCCTGAGTTGGATCTGCTTTATATTGGCAGTGGTAACGGCTCTCCCTGGAATCGTGATATCCGCAGCCCCGGAGGCGGTGATAATCTTTATCTGAACTCTATTATCGCACTGCGCCCTGATAGCGGTGAATATGTCTGGCACTATCAAGTGACCCCCAAAGATAATTGGGATTACACCGCGACTCAGCATTTGATTCTGGCGGAGCTGCCTCTTGCCGGGGATAAAGCCGGGGAGCGGATACCGGTAATTATGCAAGCGCCCAAAAATGGATTTTTTTACGTGCTGGATCGCCGCAACGGCAAGCTAATTTCCGCAGAGGCTTATGCACATATAAACTGGGCCAGTCATGTCGATATGAAAACCGCTCGCCCGGTGGAAAATCCGGTGGCCGATTACAACAAAACCGGCGGCAGTATGTTGTGGCCAGCACCCTTTGGTGCACATAACTGGCAGCCCATGTCATACAGTCAGCAGACGGGGCTGGTTTATATTCCCGTGCAGCATGTGGCTGCTTATTATTCCCCGGATAAACGTTTCAGTTTTCAAAATCATCGATGGAATACCGGCGTTGATTTCTGGGGCATACGCTACCATGATGACCCGGTGATAGCCCGTGCTACCTACGATGCCATTGTGCGAGGTTATCTGACCGCCTGGGATCCGATTCGTCAGGAAAAAGTATGGCAGGTAGAACACAAGCATGCATCTAATGGCGGTGTGTTATCAACCGCCGGTGGGTTGGTTTTTCAGGGAACCGGAGAGAGTGGTTTTTTTGCCTATGATGCCCGTAGCGGCGAACGCTTGTGGAGTTATCAAGCTGACAGTGCTGTACTAGCGGGCCCCATCAGCTATACCTTGGATGGTGAACAGTATATTGCGGTGACACAGGGTGCTGGTGGTTCGGTCATGCTGGCGCTGGGGAAAGGGCGGCAGACTAACATGGGTAATCCCAATCGATTGTTGGTGTTTAAGCTCGGCGCATCCGGGAGTGTCGCCAGTGCCTTAGCGCCTGCGCCACAACTTTCTGTTTTGAAAACAGTGCAAGCGGATGAGCATGTGCTCAAACAGGGCGAGAAGCTCTATGAAAGAAACTGCGCAACCTGCCATGGTATTAGTGTTAATGGCAGCGGTATAGTGCCGGACCTGCGTTATATGAGCGAGCAAACCGAGCGTGAGTTTCAGGCCATTGTGCTGGGTGGTTTAAGATCCCATAAGGGCATGGTAGGTTTTTATCGAACCCTGAGTAGCGAGCAGGTAGGTGCGATGCAAGCTTATATCAAAAGTCGTAGTAAACTTTTGCAGGATTCAGAAGATCTGAGTTTTTGGGATACCCTGCGCTATTGGTATTGGTACTGGATGACTCGTCTTGGTGACAGTTTTCCCTGGCTGGCGAATCTGGCCAGAGATTCGGTGATGGGTGAGTAGCACTGACTTTTTGAACTAATACTTTATAGCTATATTCAAGGGAGTCATGCTGACGTATTATAACGAAATATAATAAGACGAAAGGACGTGTCGCAGTGCTAAAGCCATTATGTAGTCTTCTCAGTTCCGCAGTCACCGTTATCGCTAGCCTTGCTATTTCTGGCTGCCTTGATCCCGTCCCTGATGGTCAGCAGGTTATTACACCTGCCAATATAGATGTACCGGTAAGTACGCTAACAGTAAACACAGTTATACTGGATGGGCAAAGCAATGCATTGAGGTATGGCTTGGCGGAAGCCATTAGAAGTGAGTTAACCGAGCGTACAGGCAGGCCGACGGAGATAATAACCTGTGCTGTAAACGGCACCAGTCTTCAATTACACCTTTTGGGCGGCTCTCTTTACAATAATTGCGCGGC
>JAUXDF010000259.1 GCA_030618505.1 Spongiibacteraceae bacterium
ATGTCGCCATTTAAATTGACGGCAATAATAATATCAGCGCCCATCGCTCGGCACAGCGATACCGGCACTGGGTTAACCAGCCCACCATCCACTAGCCAGCGATGTTCAAGTTGTACCGGCGATATCAAACCCGGCAAGGCAATGGAGGCACGTACATTATCCCAAAGATTACCTTCTTTCAGCCATACCTCCTGGCCGGTGATCATATCGGTGGCAACCGCCGCATAAGGGATACGGAGTTGCTCCGTAGTCATATCACCATATTGCTGGCGAAAAGTGTTGATCAGACGCGAACCTTCCGACAAGCCGCCACTTGAAGCAAAGCGGATATTCATATAATGCATTATATCCGAGGGTTTGAGTTGCAGCGCCCAGTCGGAGAAGTTTTGCAGGTGCCCGGTGACGTAGGTGGCACCGATAAGGGCACCAACAGAGGTGCCACAGACAATGTCGGGGGTGATGCCCAGGCTTAATAGTTGCTGAATAACCCCGATGTGAGACATGCCCCTGGCCGAGCCGCTGCCTAGTACCAGGCCAATTTTAGGTTTGTTGTGAGGGGTCATTTTGTACCTGTCGTTGTATTAAATAGCATTTTGGGCTTTTCATCGGATATTTTAGGTGGCTCATTGATTATTTCGACTATATTTAACAGATATGCAGTCAATAATGAATCATTATTCATAACTAGTGCTTAACCAGAAACCGGAAGTTTTCGAAAATCAAGTCCGCTCCTGGCCAACGCAAATCTAGCTCCTAGGCCTTTCAAGGCCTTTAAGTCGCAAGATTTGCGTTGGCCAGGATCTCTTTGTCTAATTTCTGGATGAGCACTAACAAGGGTAAAGGCGTAGCCGAGAGTATTGTGGCAGTAAGTGATAATTTGAATAACAAAAGACAATTTACAGGGCAGCTGCTGATAATGGGGCATTTGCCAAAACCTTGTCAGATTGTTTCCGCTGATGCTCGGGGGCTGGTCGTTAGCGTCGAGGAAAACTTTGCAGAACCTTCTCAACAAAATGGCGCGCTGCTGCGGGTAAAGGACAGGGTTGATGTGCTTGCAACTCCTCCCGGGGGGGATGCGCTGCACCTGACTACCGAGCTGGCGGTGCTTGAAGGCGCTCAACTTAAATTGAATTTTTTAAACTCGAGCGAGCCGCCAGTAAAGCAGTTTTTGTCACTCTATCAGCATAGTAGTGGGCGTGGGGCGAATCATCAGGTTTTACTTCAGGAGCTTCGCGCGCTTACCCGACAACACCTCCAATCTATAATGACGGGTTTTGTTGATCGTGCCGATGAAGCACTTTTTGCGGCAGCACGAGATGCAGAAAATAATGTTGAGCAACAAAATTATTTTGAGGCGCTCAATCAGCTACGTGATAACAGTGCCAGATTGACCAAAGAGTTTATTATGCCAATTATTGGCGGGCTGGATCACTCTCGAGACGATGATGAGGTCGAGGGCCAGACCATTAAAGGCTTTGAGGATCTCAGTGTCGTTGATGAGCAAGTCTATGAGGATTGGTTAACGGTAAATGCTCTGATCAAAAGTGTCTCTGAAAGTCACCGCCAGACATTAGACTGCTTGTTAAAGCGTTATTCCATTTTCATGGAGCTTGCCCTGTCAGAGGAATCGTTGCCGGTTGGTATTGCTCGACTGTGCCATGCTTTTCACGATGTGATTGACAAAATGTCGTTAGCGCGCTCAGTGCAAGCGACACTGTATTGTTGTTTTGAAGAAGACGTTATTGGCGGTGCTGGCAAACTATATGAAGCCTTGAATGATTGTTTTATTCATCATGGTATTTTGCCTGAGCTGGAGGCTGGTCAAGGCGTAGTGGTAGCACAGGAAAGCGCGCAGTCCCATCGGCAAGTGACAAACAATGTCTCAAGCATTGATGATAATAATGCTGTATTAAATCCTGCTAATGAGGCTATTGAGCAGGCATCGCCTGGGCCTGGACAAGCCCCTGCTGCTTACGACAATGTTGTGCCACTCTATGAGGCCGCAAAGCATACCCGTGAGCTCTACGGTACCGTCAAGAGCATGTTGGCGTTGCGACGAAGCAGTATTGACTTACCTGTGCAGTCAGGCAGTGCAGCGATTAGCAACTATCCGGTGCTGGCTGAGCAGCAACTACTGCACACCTTGGATGACAACAAAGTTGAATTGGACGCGATGAGTGCGGTGGCAGCCGGCGTATCGCTGAAAAACTGGATTGCAGCCAATTGTCGTCAGGGAGGTATGCCGATGCAATTGGCGGATGCCGTTGGCGATTATGTGGATTTGGTAGAAAATATTTTTGATAATATGGTTAGCGAAAATGGTGTGCCCGAGCTTGCCAAACCTTTGCTTAAACAGCTCGAAGTTCCCTATTTAAAGGTTATTTTAAAAGATGATGGTTTTTTGGAGGATGCGGCACACCCTGCCAGAAAGCTGCTTAATCAGCTGGCACAACTGAGTAGCTTTACCGATATTTCTCCGCGTGCTATCGAGCGTAAGCTCGAATCTGTATCGCAACAGCTTACACAGCAAAACTGCACCCTGGATAGCGATGTGTTTAATGTGGTATCCAATGATGTGGGTAAGTTGATCAAGAATCAGCAAAGTGCTCACGCCCGTAATGCCGATCGTGTGGCAAAAAATTATGATGGTCAGGAAAAGTTGGAGCAGGCTCATCATGCGGTAAAAGGCGCGTTGTCAAAGCGTTTGTTAGGTCGCTCAGTGTCTCAGTTGGTGTTAAGCCTGCTGGAAGCCGGCTGGCGAGACCTGTTGATTCACGCTTACCTGAAGGGCGGTCGAAGTGGTATTCAATGGCGAGAATATCTTGGCACGATTGATCAGCTATTGCGTTGGCTTAGTGAAGAAGAAGCTGAGGCTTCAGTCGATGAGGGTGTGCTGGATCGGGCATCGGAGGCGGAAACCTTTATTGATTTAATTGCCCGGGAATTGGATGCGGGGTTTCCAGGGCAATACCAACACCTGGCGGTCATTAAACAATTGCGCAGTATTTTGTGTCGTGACAGTATTGATGTCCAGCAGCTTGACTGTATTGAGCTGAATCCCAAGGATAACTGGTATGGTATAGAGCTGGATGGCAATAGAAAGTTTCGCAGAATAGAAAAGGATGAGAGTTTACAGCGCTGGTATCCGCGAGCTGAGCAGCTGAAGGTAGGTGACTGGATAGGCAGTGTGAAAGCCGGCCGCAATGAAGATATGCGTCTGGTATGGCACAGTCATGATAAGGGGCATTTTGTTTTTGTGAATCGCCTTGGACAAAAGAGCGCTGATTTGCAGTTGTGGGAGCTGGCTGAAAAAATGAAGCAGGGCTGGCAGGTAATTGATGCCAGTACTGATTGGGAATCGGTGGATGACGGTCTCTATGGTATGTTGCAGAAAATTTATGATGAGCTGGATTATCAGCGTAGTCATGATGAGCTGACTGGGCTGATTAACCGAAAAGAGTTCGAAAACATTATCAATAATACGCTTTATTCCACCAAGCAGGATGTATCCGAGCACACCTTGCTGCATGTTAATCTTGATCAATTCAACGTCGTTAACGAATATTGCGGTGTGGTTGCCGGAGACCAATTGTTGAAAGAAGTCAGTCGATTACTGCAGGATATAATCCCTTCAAGCTCTGTGGTGGCACGTTTAGGCGGCAATGAATTTTCTCTGTTGCTTGAGCATCATAACCGTGAGCAGGGTTATAAGTGTGCTGAGGAAATTCGCCAGATGATACAAGAGTACCGATTTGACTGGCAGGATAAAAATTATAGCCTGACTGCCAGTATTGGTTTGGTTGTTATGGATCATTTAAGTGAAAATTTTGTTTCTCTCTATAAAGATATGAATTCGGCCTGTAACTTGGCAAAGGAAGAGGGGCGTAATCGCATTGTTTGTGCAGCAGAAGATGAAGAGCAAAGACAAAAACGCGATGATGTGTTTTCCTGGGTGGCACGCATTAATCGAGCGCTGGATGATGACAAACTCAAGCTACGTTGCCAGTTGATCCAGCCGCTTGATGAGTCTAGTGAAACGGGTAGCCATTATGAAATCCTGTTAGGGGTTACGGATGAAGATGAGGATGTGCTGGTACCTCCCGATAAGTTTATAGCAGCTGCTGAACGCTATAACCGTATGCATGATGTTGATCGTTGGGTGGTGCGCAATACCCTGGACTGGATGGAAAGTAATCCGCAGAAAATGGCAGCTATTGAAAAGATTTCGATTAACCTGTCGGGCAGCACTATTAACGATGACTATTTTCTCGAATTTCTGAATGAGCAAATGAACAGTCGTTCCATATCTTTTGATAAAATCTGTTTTGAGGTCACCGAAACTGCGACGATTTCCAATATTTCCAAAGCGGCGGATTTTATCCTTGAAGTTAAAAAAATGGGTTGTGAGTTTGCTTTGGATGATTTTGGTACTGGCATGTCATCTTATGAGTATCTGAAGCGTTTGCCAGTTGACTACCTGAAAATTGATGGTTGCTTTATTAAGGATCTGGCGAATAGTCCATTTGATTATGCGGTGGTAAAATCGATTAATGAAATCGGCCACTTTATGGGTAAAAAAACCATTGCTGAATATGTTGAAACCGATGAGATCGCCGTTCTGCTTCGCGAGATTGGCGTAGATTATGCCCAGGGTTACGGGGTAGAGAAGCCGCGCTTGCTTAGTGAAATATAAATGAGCAGTGCTTGCCTTTTTAGTTTTTATCCAGGGCGAAAAAACACGAACTAATGATTGGCAGATTCTGAGCTGATGGCATCGTGCAGATAGTTTCCCATCAGCGTTTGAAATTGATCCTGCGACATATGCACCAGCTGGCAGTGGTCACCTGATTCAAAATATATATCGTCATTATCCATTAGCTGGTCATCCCAAACTATTTCAAGGCCATAGGCCTGACCGAGGGCCGGGATAGCTCCGGGCTCACAGTCCTGAAACAGGTGTTTTAACTCCCATTCGTGAACCATCGACAGCTTGCGCTCAAGCATATAGCTGAGCAGATTGACATTAATTTTGTTGGTTGCCGGCACTACAACCATCAGATAGGCACCGTTGCTGTCCTTTAATATAACGGCTTTGGCGAGTTGCCGTGCAGCAATATGAGCGGCACGAGCGGATT
>JAUXDF010000173.1 GCA_030618505.1 Spongiibacteraceae bacterium
CTGACTACCTCGCTGGTCATATAATCACTTACCCAAATGTCACCCATAGTGTTGCTCGCCTTATTGTTTTTAGATATAGCATTTATAGCACAAAACGGTATTTTATCGATAATTTCTTACCGGTAATATTACTCTTCAACCCATATCCAGCGCAGCGCCTCGCCAAAATCATCATAGATAATCTTTTTTCGCATGCGGGGCTGCCTGTTGGCAGTTGATTTTTTTGGCGGAGTTTTTTGCTCGCGCCGTGATTCCAGTGTGGCAACAACGTCAGTTAGGTAGGTGCGGCTTTCCTTGGGCTGGGCGAAGAAACTGTTGGGTTTTATTGGCGGGTCGCCGGGATTGCGGCCACTGAGTCCGCGAGGAACTTGTTCGACATCGCCGCCCTGCTTTAAATACGCACTGATTTGCTCATCCATTTCCTGGCGTATTTGTGCTTTGGTGATAATTTTTTTCATAGCAATAGTATGGGTATAGCGTGTCGATCTTCCTGTTATTTACGGGTTTTAGCGGTTTGCAGACTTTACAGTGTAGTCTAGTGCCTAACCAGAAACCGGCAGTTTTCGTAAATTAAGTCCGCTCCTGTCCAACGCAAATCTAGCTCCTAGGCCTTTTCAAGGCCTTTAAGTCGCAAGATTTGCGTTGGACAGGATCTCTTTGTCTAATTTCTGGATGGGCACTAGTCTAAGTGGTCGGGCGTAGGCTGTAAATACTGTATTGGCCGACTGTTGGAGACAATACCGGGACCGGGCGGATGGTAGGCCAGCAGCTTTTTGGCGGGTTGTCTTGTGTTATAAAAATCACGGCCATCCATTTGTTTGTTTATATCGCTGGCTATCTTCTTTTCTAGTTCGAAAAACAGGCTAAACTGTTATTTTATAAGGTTTAACCTAGAGAACGCTGTTGAGTGAGCTTTCCAGGTTTAAGTGTCAGGTAAAGCAATTGAATAACGAGCAGACAGTTATCATTGATCTTCCCCCGAGGATTCCGGGTTATCAGCTTCTTGGTCAGATTGGCGAGGGAGGGATGGCGACGGTTTATCTGGCGGTGCAGGAGTGTTTTGATCGCAAAGTGGCAATTAAGGTGATGTCGCCTTCGTTTTCAAGTGATACTGAGTTTAGTGCGCGTTTTATGCGTGAGGCAAAAATTGTTGCCCATTTGGCGCACCCGCATATCGTTGCCGTGCATGATGTTGGTGTGGCTAATAATTGTCATTACATTTCCATGGATTATTTGCCGGGTAAGGATTTGAAAGACCTTATTCATGAGGGTTTGAGTAGCGAGCATAGTCTGAAAATCATCAGGGAGGTTGCCCTGGCACTGGATTTTGCCCACAGCAAGGGTTATATCCATCGTGATGTTAAACCCGATAATGTCTTGTTTCGAGAAGATGGTAGTGCGGTATTAAGTGACTTTGGTATCGCGAAAAATATCCAGCGTAGTTTGAGGATGACGCAAACCGGCAAAGCGATAGGAACACCAATCTATATGAGCCCTGAGCAGGCCCGCGGTGAGGACCTTGATAATCGGGCTGACCTTTATGCTTTGGGAGTGATGTTTTTTGAGATGCTCACCGGACGGGTGCCCTATGATGCCAGTGATCCGATTGCTGTTGGTATTAAACATATTAGAGACCCAATTCCGGATTTGCCGGCGCAATTGTCGGTGCTACAGACGATAATAAATCGGTTGATGGCAAAGGAGCCGCAGGCGCGCTACCAAACTGCCAGTGATTTTATTGAAGCGCTCGATGGGTTGGATGAATGGCAGCTAGCGGAGTTAAATTGGCAAGCACCGCCTGAACCGGAAGAGACTGTTGCGCAAAATTTTGAAGCCGGCAACCTCGAGGGAGAAGAACTCGATTATACCCTGGAACATAGTAATCCTTTTTCTGACAGTAGCCGGCTTGGAGGTTTATTAAAACTGGTTTTTCTTCTGCTGTTAATGACCGGCCTGCTAACTTTTGTCGCGCCTCAGTATTTCCCTGAATCAGCCTGGTTGCAGACGCTTAATGCTCAGTTAGTAAAGCTAATTGCCATCCTGTCTTAGTCTCCTTTTTCCTGTTCGCGGGAATATCAAAACTATCAGTATTAGAGGGTTGGGGAGAGGGTGTGGATGGTTGTAGCCCTTATAATTAGCGGTTTCGCCGCGCCCTCATCCCAGCCTTTATATATGCCCGTTGTTTGGGTGCTCCCCAGGGAGAAGGAGTTAAAAGCCGTGACTAAGCGCCATTCGGCTGGGGGTGAATTAAGTCATCTTTAGCTTATAATGCACGCCAGCTTTTTAAATTTATCGATAATGGCAAAATTACCATCCCCCACCTTCCCGGAGTGTTGTTGTGCAAAATCTCTATCAGCAGGCCAAAGAATGTTTTCTTCTTGCTGACCCCGATGAAAAAATGGCAAAAACTCAGCAACTTGTTGGCTTATGGCAGGGTGCTGGATTGGAATGGCAAGAGGGTGAATTGCCGCTGCGCTTAACTCAGCCAGGGCGTCTGCAGCGCCCGGTGGTGGTGCAACCGAGAGAACTCAATAAACGTCGTTTAGGAACGGTGGAAGGACGGGCGGCAATGATTCACGCCCTGGCGCATATTGAAATGACGGCGGTAAATCTGGCCTGGGAGACGGTCTACCATTATCGCGACATGCCACGGGAGTTTTATGATGACTGGATCATCGCCGCCGGAGAGGAAAGCCTTCACTTTCTCGCTTTGCGTGAGCGTATCCGCGAGCTTGGTTTTGACTACGGTGATTTCCCCGTCCACAATCAGCTGTGGGAAATGGCGCTGAAAACCGGTGATGAGCTGATGCATCGAATGGGAATCGTACACCGTGTGTTTGAAGCGCGAGCATTGGATGTGGTGCCAAAAACGATGAAGAAGTTTGCCCAGCTCGGTGACAAGGCGATGGTCGATACGCTGACCATGATCGCCAATGATGAGGTCGGTCATGTTAGTGCCGGTACTCGCTGGTTTCGCTACCGTTGCGCCCAGCAGGGTCTGGATGCGGATAAAACCTTTTTTGAACTGCTCACCCGTTATATCAAGGGGCCGCCGAAAGGGCCTTTTAATCGCGAGCTGCGTTTGCAAGCCGGATTTTCCGAAAATGAAATCAGGCATTTGCAGAACGGTCAGGCTCAGCGTTAAATACTGTTTGTCGGGAAAGTTAGCCAAACTTAGCGCTTAATCAAATCTTGACTACAGATACTTCACTATACTTGCCTGCTATTCTCGATCTAGCAGCAAGGCGGGAGCAGGCAGCGGAGAAAATAAGGCGTGAAACCCCAAAATATCCATGAGATTTTTAGTGGTAGGTTTGCTCTGTTTGAGCTGGGCTTTCGCCCCTTCTTTTTATGTGCGGGTATCAGCGCTGCTTTTTTGATTGCCGCTTGGCTGGCGGCTTTACAGGGACATGCCACTTATGGGAATTATTATGGTGCTTATCTTTGGCACGCCCATGAAATGGTGTTTGGTTACAGTATTGCCGTCATTGCCGGATTTCTATTAACCTCAGTGCGTAACTGGACCGGCATGGAGACTGCCCGTCATGGTGCTTTGGCCGGCTTGGTGCTGCTGTGGCTGCTGGGCAGAGTTTTGCCCTTCTTTGCCGATTACCTGCATACTTGGCTTATCGCCTTTGTTGATTTGCTTTTTCTGCCGGTGCTGGGAGCTGTGCTTGCGGTGCCGCTGGTAAAATCCAATAATCGTCGTAATCTGTTTTTTATTCCCCTCTTTGCCGCGTTTACTGTGGCGAATATTTTAATGCATCTGGAGGCTTTGCAGTTGTTGGTGGGCTGGGGACTGGTGGGCGAAAAATTAAGTTTGGGTTTGGTTATGGTCGTCATCTCGGTGATCGGTGGGCGTGTTATTCCATTTTTTTCCAAAACCGCTATTGCCGGTTATCAGTCAAATACAACGCTGTGGCTAGATCGGCTAGCGATCGTTTCGGTGCTGGTTTTTGTCTTGTGTTTTGCTTTCATTAAACAGGGTTCGTCACTTTTAGGTATCGTTGCTTTATTTGCTGCAGTGGTGAATTTGCTGCGCTTAAAGAGTTGGTATTCGGCACAAATCTGGCGCAACCCCTTACTGTGGGTGCTGTATGTTTCTTACCTGTGGTTGATTGTAGGTTTTGTGTTATTTTTTATTGAGGGGGTGCTTACGCTGAATGGTCGACCGGCATTACACGCGATTACTGTGGGAACGATTGGGGGTATCACGCTGGGAATGATGGCACGAGTCTCTTTAGGTCATACCGGCCGGACTTTAAAGCCGCTTGGGGTAACCACGCTTGCTTTTGTGTTAATGAATTTATCAGCATTGCTACGGGTGTTTCTACCGCTATTGGAGCCAGAGCGGTATCAGTACGCAATCCAGTTGTCCGGGGGGTTATGGTTGGTGGCCTTTGGTTTGTTTGTTGTGGTTTACACGCCTGTTTTGCTGTTTCCTCGTGTCGATGGCCGGCCGGGCTGATGTCGCATTAAGCCTACAGCGCTGCCAAAATCACCTCGGCGGCACTTTCTTTTACGCCGCCACTTTCGTCAATATTCAGCAGTGTAATGCAGCCATCTTCTACTATCATTGCAAAACGTTTACAGCGCTGCCCCATGCCGAAGCTGCTGACGTCCATATCCAAACCCAGTGCGCGGCTGAATTCTGCATTGCCATCCCCGAGCATAATGATCTCCTCTGCGTTTTGGGCTTTACTCCAGGCGTCCATCACAAAGGCATCATTCACGGACATGCAGATAATGCTATCAACACCCTGTGCTTTAATTTTGTCGGCATTGACAACATAACCAGGCAGATGGGTTAGTGAGCAACCGGGGGTGAAGGCGCCGGGTACGGCAAAGAGCACCACCTTTTTATCGGCAAACAGCGTGAGTGTGTCGGTAGCCTGCGGCCCTTTCTCGCCCATGATATATACCTTTGCCTGGGGTATTTTGTCACCTGTTTGTACGCTCATTATGATCTCCTGGTCAGTAAAGTTTGGCGGCTAGCTTAACAAATTAATGCCTCAGGTTTCATTGTCAGTTTTTGTGGGGGTATTAGCGCTGGGATAAAAAGTAGGGCTTTTAAGTTGACGAGGGAATATTTCCCACTTATTATACCTTGACGATTGCTTTTTAATGGAATAAACGAATTGGGGTGCTGGCAATGAAAATTAATAAAAGAAATTACTTTCCGACCTGGCTGAGCGTGATTGCAGCTTCTGTGGTATTGGTCGGTTGTGGCGGTAACTCGAAAAACTCTGATCCTGCAGTACCGAGGCAGTCTGCATCGGTGTTGGAGGGCTATCTAAAGGCGGGTTTGAGTCAAAGCAGCCGAACGATGCCAATGACCGAGGCTGCCCCGGTGGCGGCGATTGCAGAGGATAGCAGCGGTGCGAGCGAAAGCTTCAGTGCTACATCAGAGACCAATACCCAGGAGGCAGGGGTTGATGAGCTCAATTGGCTAAAGAATGATACGCAATACATCTTTGCTTATGGTGGCGATTCTGGTGGCAATATATACGGTATTCCGGAAGTTGCAATTGAGGATGACTCTGTTACAGGATTGGCTGAAATTGATGACTCGGCACAAATTAAAGTCTACCGTATGGAGGCCGGCGAGATCGCCGCACCGCTGGTAAATAGCTTGTCTACTGAGAGCTTCATACAGGGTTTATATCTTTCTGAAAGAAATGATGCTGGGCGCTCGGACCAGTTAATAATCGTTTCGACAGGGGATTTTGATGAGACTGTAAATAGGCAGGGCGGCCAAAGTTGGGACTATTGGAGCTGGCGACAGCAAGGTATAGGCGTAGAAATTTATGATGTAGCTGATCCCGCAAGGCAAATCGAGAAACTGGCTGAGCTGACAATTGAAGGCTCACTGGTGTCCAGCCGTCGTATCGGCAATCAGCTTTATCTCGTTTCCCGCTATACCTCCTATGTGCCAGATCTTGTCCTCTATCCTTACACTGATGAGCAGGTTGCCGCTAATGAAGCTTTGTTGGAAGAGGTGGAGTTGCAGGCGTTGTTGCCGCGCATCCGTATCAATGGTGAAGTACAGGCCTTGGTTACCGAGCAAAACTGTTATGTACCGGAATCGACACTCGCGGGTAATCCTACGCTGTTAACGGTTACCGCGATTAATCTCGAAAATCCCGACGACTTTACAGTGTCTTGTATCGCCGCCTATGCAGCAACGGTCTATGTTTCCAGTGAGAATGTTTATGTGGTTTCCTCAAGCTCTCAAACCAGTGACATAATTTGGATGTGGGATAATCGATCTGAGAGCTCCAGTGTTACTAGCACCATCCATCGTTTTGAGTTAAGTAGTAATGGCCCGATTTATCGTGGCGAGGGAGCGGTAAAAGGCGAGATTGGCTGGGACAAGCAGTTTCGACTCAGTGAATATGGTGGGCACTTGAGGGTTGTTACCAGCGCTTGGGGTGACTACCTCGGTCTTGGTGATAATTTCAAAAATGATTTTACCCATAGTGTGCATACCCTGATGATTGAGAATGAGGGTTTGCGATCACTGGCAACTCTGCCCAATGAATCTCACCCGGAGCGTATTGGCAAGCCCGGGGAGTCACTTTACAGCGCGCGCTTTTTTAAGGATAAGGCTTATCTGGTAACCTTTCGAAGAACCGATCCCTTTTATGTTATCGATTTAAGTGAGGCAGCAAGCCCGGTTGTTCTGGGGGAGTTACAGATGCCCGGTTATTCCAGTTATTTACAGCCTATTGGTGATGATTTGATTCTTGGTGTAGGACGAGATGCCAATGAGGATGGGCGGGTGCTTGGAGTGAAGGTAGGGCTGTTTGATGTCTCGGTGCCTAGCGAGCCGCGCTTGCTTAATGAATATATTGTTGGTGAGGCGGGCAGCAGTTCTGCTGCAGAACATGATCATAAAGCCATTACCTTGCTGCAATCTGATCAGGGTTCACAGTGGCGACTGACCTTGCCTGTTTCCGTCAACGAAGAGCAGTCTTACCACTGGAGT
>JAUXDF010000317.1 GCA_030618505.1 Spongiibacteraceae bacterium
CGCAATACTAACGGGAGTACCGTTGTTGCCAATAAAGCTTAGCTTGATTGTCTGGCCTGCGGTGCAGGCACTGAGTTCAATGGTGCCGGACGTGGTTTCTTGGCCAAATTGGCAGGAGCCGCCGTCAGTGTTAATTAAAGCATTACTGCCATAACATACGGTCTTGCCGTCGAGATTCTGGATGTTGAGGGTCAGACCATCACCGTCGGTCAATGTGCCAGGGTCAGGTTGAAAGACCTGTTGTGCGCTGGGTTCCGGGGTTCCGGGTGTTGATGGGGGTACGCAGCCAATCGCAAATACGGTGACTAAAGGCGCGAGAATTGTTCCTAATGCTCCTTTAATACGAAGTGCTGAATATGCCTTCGTTTCATTTTTGGGTTTCATGCCAGGGTTCCTTGTGACGTTATTTTTTGCTGTACAGCATGTTATTGTTCAAGTAAAAGCATCACCTATAATTTGAGCGGGTGTTTGTTGATGATTAGTTCGCCGAAGAGTGTGTCAGCTCTGTGGCGGTTAATTCATCATCGCTAAATTATCTGTGATTATTTGTTAATAACAGTGGCTGTAATCTCAGCAGTTTGGTTTTTTATCTACTTTGTTTTGTTATTGTTGTTGTACTAGTTATCACGCTTAATATAATGGTTAGAGTCCATTACACTCTGATTATATAACAAATTGAACTAAATAAACATTGACTCAGGCGACAAATTTTTATGTTTTTTATGTCATTAATTGTGGGCCTTTTCTAAGCAATTGGAAATTAAAATGAACGATATTCCTAGTGGAAAACTTGAAAATGCCACCTTTGCCGGTGGGTGTTTTTGGTGTGTTGAGTCAGATTTTAGTAAGTTGAAAGGTGTTCAAAGCGCCTTTTCCGGTTATACCGGAGGTAGTGAAGAAAACCCCAGCTACGAGCAGGTTTGTGGCGGCTTAACCGGGCATCTTGAGGCGGTGCAGTTGAGCTATGATCCGGCAGTCATCAGTTTTGAGCAGTTGCTCGACTCCTTCTGGGGGCAAATCGATCCCTGCGATGGTGGTGGGCAATATGTGGATCGTGGCAGGCAATACACCTCAGCTATTTTTTTTCACAGTCCCGAGCAGCAGCAGGCCGCAGAGCGTTCCCGGAGTGAACTGCAGGCTTCTGGCCGTTTTAGCGCACCGATCATGACGGAGATTCGAGAGGTTTCCCGGTTTTGGCCAGCGGAGGAATATCATCAGAATTTCTGCAGCAAAAGCCCGCAGCATTACCAAAACTATCGTTCTCGCTCTGGGCGATAAAATATTAGGCTTACTCGGAATGAATTTTGGTACGGCTATCAGGTGTAACTCTTTTTGCGGCAGTACTGAAAATAGTTCGTGTGATGCTTTCAAATCGGCACCAGCATGATTAGAATTCGCTCTGCTTTTATGGGGAGATAGAATATGCGGGTTATGGTTACAGGTGGTACCGGTTTTATTGGTTCACACACGGTTGTTGCATTATTAAAAGCTGGGCATCAGGTGCGTTTACTGGTGCGTAGCGAAGAGAAAATGCGCAAATTGTTTGCTATTCATGATGTTGAGATCGAAGATTATATTGTTGGTGATGTTACTGATAAAACTTCCGTAAGCGAGGCGTTAAAGGGTTGTGACGCAGTAATTCACACCGCGGCGATGGTGGCAACGCAGAAAAAATATGCTGAGCTGGTACATAGAACCAACGTGGGTGGCACCAAACTGGTGATTGGGCAAGCGCTTGAGCAGGGGATCAAACAGATTGTGCATGTATCCAGTATCACAGCCATTTTTGATCCTGAGCTGTCGCAGGTTGATGAGAATACTGAGCCGGGTAAAGCGTCCAATGCCTATGGGCAATCAAAGGTTGAGTGCGAACATTATGTCCGCAAGTTGCAGGCTCAGGGGGCACCAATAGCCATCACCTATCCCACTGGAGTGATCGGACCTAATGATCCCGGCTTGACTGAGCCGCTGCAAGCTTTTCAAATATTCCTCGGTAAATTGGCCGTGGTGACGACAACCGGCATTCAGTTTGTTGACGTGCGAGACTGTGCTGATGTAAATGTCGCCTTGCTGGAGCGAGAGCCTGGGCCGAGCCGTTACGCGCTGGGCGGCCACTATTATCTATGGGGTGAGCTGACCGATTTGCTGGATGATTTAACCGGCAGAAAGCTCTTTCGCTTAAAACTGGCCCCAAAGGTCATGTATTTGGCCGGTACAATATCGGAAATGTATGGGCGGATTACGGGGCAGGAGGTGACAACCACTCGAGAGGCTGTGACTTACGCAACTAAATGGTCCGTAGTTTCCAACACGAAGGTAGAGCAAGAGTTGGGTTTTAAATTCAGGGATGGTCGCCAGACTATTGAGGAAACGCTAATATGGATGGCTCAGAATGGTCACTTACAGATGAAACATATTGGCAGGCTTGCTAATCAATAGTTCACCTAAGCTCCTACTGCACCACCTTATGCTTGTTTAGGGTGGATCTTCCCTTTTGTGCTGTCATCGTCAGGTAAGCGGCCTTTTTTTCGCGTTTTCTTTATATTATCAACAAGAAGCTTGGGTGAGAGTACATGCTCACAGTAGTTAGTCTTTAACCACCAAGGGCGATTTTCAAAGGTACCAGAGCGTCTATCGCCCGCACGACGACAGGCTTTTATATCTTCGGATGACTGACGCCGATCATTCTTGCGTCGATCTGTGAACATCTTTTCCTCCATTCTAACTGCCTACCGCCTGCATTCCTTTATGATCATTAACTAATAACGTAAAACTCAGTATTTTTCAACTTCTGAAGGTTAATTTATCAGCAAAGTTATTGTTCCTTGAGAAAGGTCTATATTTCTACAGAAAAGTAATTATTGCAAGCTCAGCAGGCAATAATCAGGGCAAAAAGCTGAAAATAATTTGATTGTACTTTCGGACAGTACAGTTCTTCGCTCTATGCTGTTAACGGTGAGCCAAGGGTACTATCTTCCTTCTACCCAATCGCCAATTCCGTATAGTTTGGTAATCAGCCAGTCAGTCCAGTGCTGAGGCAATACATGTGCCATATAGCCGGCAATTTTAGAAGAAAAGGGAACATAGTAATTTCGTTTTGGTTTCTCACAGGTGGCCGCCAATATCACCGCCTCTGCGACATCTTCTGGAGTGGCGGCATTCTTTAATTGGTCCTGAGCAAACTCATCCATAGTTTCCATCAGTGAAAGGTAGGGGTTGTTGGGGTCATTGCGAAGCTCCTCAGCCATGCTTCTTGCTTTGTCGAAGGCGGGGGTTTCAACAAAACCGGGAATGATGATGCTTAGGTGGATGTTCCATGGTGCAAGCTCCAGTCTCAGGCAGTGTGTGGCGGACTCCATACCTCCCTTGGTTCCTGCATAGGGAACGGCCAGTGGTGAATAGAAGCGACTGGTCATTGAACTCATATTGACGATACGGCCGCCCCCTTGCTGGCGCATGATTGGTGTTACTTCACTGATTAGCTGTAGTGCAGGAAAAAGGTTTACTTCAAAGGTTTGACGAATTTGCTCGCGAGTAAGCTGTTCAAGAGCCGCTGCCGGGCTAAAGCCTGCATTGTTTACCAGTAGATCAATTCGCCCGTAATGGGCCATGGTTTTTTTGATAAGCTCACTGGTTTGTTGTTCATCGCTGAGGTCGGTAGCGATGGCGAGCGCGTCACCGTTTTGTTGTTGAATCTTCTCAACGATGGCAAGAAGCTCAGTCTCCCGTCGTGCGGCAAGCACTACTTTAAATCCAGCTTGGGCGAGAGCAATCGCGCAGGCCTCGCCAATTCCGGAGGAAGCGCCGGTGACAATGGCAACTGAGCGTTGAGCAATAAAGGGGGGTGGGGTTTTCAAAACAGCAGTCTCCGCAATAAGGGTGTTATTGGTAGTCTGAGCCCTATTCAATAAATAAACAGTACGCAAAATATCGTAAATTATGTGATGGTTTTTGTAAGAATATCGTAAGAATAGCGTAGTTTATCTTAGGCTAAAATATGAGAGAGTATAGGCATATGTCGTTTATGTAATTTTTGGAGCAATTGTTGATATGGCAAAGAGCACAGAAGCTATTCATTCAGAGCGCCCCTTTGCGCTTAAGCTGATTAATGCACTGGGTCGTTTTGCTAATCGTCTTGGTATTTGTTTGCCTAGCCTGAAAGAAGAAAGTTTGCTGAACCGTGCATGCAAAAAAACGGGCCTTAATGATTTTGGTGACGATGGTTTTCGTGCCGGTTTAAATGCTTTGATCTTATCTCTGAAGAACGATGCCAAGCTTAACCAGATGGGGCGTATTCTTGCTTATACTCAG
>JAUXDF010000062.1 GCA_030618505.1 Spongiibacteraceae bacterium
TCGAAAATTAAGTCCGGTCATGGCCAACGTAAATCTAGCTCCTAGGCCTTTTCAAGGCCTTTAAGTCGCAAGATTTACGTTGGCCATGACCTCTTTGTTTAATTTCTGGATGGGCACTAGGCTAGGTCAAGCCACCATTCAATATCACTTACGCTCAAACAAGGCCATCGCCTCAATATGGTGTGTTTGTGGGAACATATCCACTACGCCCGCCGACGCAAGTACAAAGCCTTTTTCCAACAAGTACTTTGCGTCACGCGCCAAGGTTGATGGATTACAGGATACATAGAGAATTTTCTCAAGTGGCATTTCAGCAAGCTGTTGGCAAAGCTCTGCCGCACCATCCCTAGGCGGATCAAGCAACACTTTGTTAACCATTTCTATTTTTTTCGCACTAATGGGTGTTGGCTTAAATAAATCTGCAAGGTTAAATGATACATTATCGATGCAATTAATACCGGCATTATGCCTTGCTGTGTCTACCATTGTGTTATTGCCTTCAAATGCAATAACACTCTTTACACGTTTTGCCATTGGAAGGGTGAAATTACCTATCCCGCAAAACAAATCCAGTAATTGATCGTCTGCTGACAATTCCAGCAGTAAAATTGCCTGGGCAATCATCGCTTGGTTAACGACGCTATTACCCTGAATAAAATCACTGGCATGAAATTCAAACTTTAAGCTCTCTCCAGTCAATGAATAACAAACCAACGTTTCCTGCTCCGTAATAAGTACCTTTGGAGGAGCGCCTTCATTTTGAGTATAGAGGACTATATTCGTCTCTTTGGCAAAATTCTCAAGCCTTAAACGATCCTCTTCTTTCCAGGCATTCAATTGCCGTATCAACACTACCGGGGTATCAGCGGCAACAAGTTCAATATGACCGATGGCTTTTTTATCCTTAAATCCCTTAAGCAAATTAGCGAGCGGGATAAGTAAACTTTCCAACGCCTCCTCCAGCACTGGGCAAGCGCTCAGCTGCACAATATCCTTGCTATTGCGCGCCCTGAAACCTAACACTAGCTCGTGCGTTTTTTTACTCCAGCGACAGGACAACCTGGCGCGCCGACGATAATGCCAGCTTGAGGATCTGATTGGTTCAAGCACCCTTTCAGGGGTAGTTTTAGCCAGCCGGGAAAACTGCTGCAGTAAAACATCCTGCTTATACTCAGGTTGTTTCTCACCACTACAATATTGAAAATCACAGCCACCACAACGTTCATAAACAGGACACGCCGGTGCTACACGGTCAGCAGAAGCCTGAATCACTGACTGTAACTCCGCTTCAATAAACCGCCGTTTTTTTTGTTTGATTGCTACCCTAACCGTCTCACCCGGCAATGCCCCTGGAATAAAACAAGCCTTACCGTCCAGGCGACTAACACCGCGCAAATCATGACTCAGGCCGTCAATAAGCAGTTCATTTTTCATCTGTATTAAAACTATATGATGCGCCGCCACGCAAAGTTGTGGCAGCGCGAATTAAAGGAGTATGGGAGCAATGGCACTTAGTTAGTGCCTATCCAGAAATCAAACAAAGAGGTCATGGCCAACACCAATCTTGCGACTTAAAGGCCTTGAAAAGGCCTAGGAGCTAGATTGGTGTTGGCCATGACCGGACTTAATTATCGAAAACTACCAGTTTCTGGATGGACACTAACTAGCCGTCAGTCTTCAGATGCTTCTGCATCATCCGCACCTTCCTCTTTGCTCTGAGGTGCTGGTTCAGGCTTCAAAACCTCATCATAATCTGAGGATTTCTCAGTAACTGTAGCCGATTCAAGGATTTTTTCAACCACCATTTCCTCAAGAACAAGATTCTCAATAGATGCCAGTTGTTGCTCATTACCGTAATAATATTCGACTACCTGCTGCGGATCCTCATAGGTTGCTGCCATCTCTTCAATGGTCTTTTTCACGCGATCAGCATCAGGTTTAACGCTTTCACTTTGAATGACTTCTGAAAGAATAAGCCCCAATGATACGCGGCGCTCGGCCTGCTCTTTAAAAAGCTCATCGGGCAGGATAGAAGGGTCAAGCTGGGCACCGCCGCCACCGAACTGCTGGAAAGCCTGATTACGCAGTGTTGATATTTCAGAAGAAATCAGTGCACTTGGCAGATCAAAGGTATTATCTGCCAGCAAACCGTCCATCACCTGGCTTTTAATTTTGTTCTTTGCCGCCTGCTCTAGCTCACGGCCCATATTTTTTCGTACTTCTATGCGAAAAGCGTCTTCGCCACCCTCTTTTACACCGAACTTGGCGAAAAACTCATCGTTCAACGCAGGTTGCACCTTTTCACTGACGGTGTTTACTTTGATTTTAAAGGCAACTGCTGCACCTTTAAGCTCCTCAGCATGATAATCTTGCGGAAATGAAAGATCAGCGGTTTTCTCTTCACCGGCCTTCATGCCGACGATGGCATCTTCAAAACCCGGAATCATACTGCCAGAGCCCAACTCCAGATCGCTTCCTTCAGCGCTACCACCTTCAAAGGGCTCGCCATCTTTAGTGCCCTGAAAATCTATATTAACCTGATTACCATTTTCAGCCGCCTGATCTACCTCTTCAAAAGCAGCCTGCTGAGTGCGTAAGGTATCAATCATCTTTTCGACGTCATCGTCAGTAATTTCAGCATTCAGCTTCTCTACATTAATGCTGCCAAAACCTGTAAGCTTCACCTCGGGATATACTTCAAAGGTTGCGACAAACTCAAAGTCGACTCCCTCACCCATTTCTTTAGGCTCGATCGAAGGCTGACCCGCTGGCTTTATTTTTTCTTGCTCAATAGCTTCGTAGAAAGACTGGCTCATAATTTCGCCGAGCACCTCTTGACGAATGCCTGCGCCATAACGCTGCTTAACCACCTTAACAGGCACCTTGCCAGCGCGAAAACCATCTATGCGTACTGTACGCGCAGCTTTCTTTAGTCGTACACTAACTTCGCTGTCCACTTTTTCAGCGGGCACACCTATTGTTAAACGACGCTCTAGACCGGAAACCGTTTCAATTGAAACCTGCATGGATGATCCTCATTTTATATCGGAGGTATGTTACTTATTAGAATGCGTGAATCTTTGCGCTTTTGTGTAAACCATGCCTGAAACACAGCCTTACCCTGAGCATTTTGATCAGATGCATCCTTAATCGTATGGTTAAATGTGCTGCAAAAGAAGAGGTGCGCGCAATATAACGCTTATCAAAGCCTGAGCTATGCATGGCTAACCATATGATTTACCTGAATTCTTCAACACCGCTTTACATGGCTCAGCTTGACTCTACGCCTATTTGTCGCGAAAGCTGCACAATAGCCACGGTGCGCGCATTATACTGACTGCCCCCACAGATTCAAGTACTGAGAAAAGGCATATCCACGAACTACAGCGAAGAGAATAGATGCAACAGATACTTTCTGACTCACCCCAGCTTGCCGCCAAGAAAAAAGCCAAGAACAGAGTTTATTTAAGAACGTAGAGGAAGGCTGTAATTTTTTGTTTAATTTACCAAGGGAGACTTAATGTCTAGCCCTCCGCCTCCCCGTCGGCAGAACCAGATAGCTTTTTCAGCTCTCTTTGTAACTGAACCAATATACGATCCAGCGATTTCTGATCGTGCTTATCCATCTTGTTAAAACGACAGCCCAGTTGCGTACAACGGTAGGGGGCTTTCTTAAACTCGAAGCTTACTACCTCTAAATTACAGAAGATTATTTCGTCATCAGGCAGACTTAGCTCAACCCCCTTCAGGATACGGTCTTTTTGAACCCTGCTGCTGATGTTTTTATCAATCCTCAGGGCGATTCCCTCAGATGAGATATTGATAATTTCACACAGCCTCAGCCCTAACCCGGATAGCGGCACACGCAAGCGCATACCCATATCACGACTGACCGGCAGGCGATAGAAGGCCCTGCGCTGATTAGCCTTAACCGAGCTAGGCAAAGTAATACGGTAAGCGGGCGAACCCTGGTACATTTCAATAGCCGAGATAGTACTAATAAATTTCACCGGCATGCCACGCTCACTGGAGGTAATGGTGATGCTTTCACCAAGGCCAATATGTGAATCGGTTACAGCGGGGAAAAGCTCGTCAATTAACAAGGACTTACTCTTGCTGTCAATATCGATAATCAGGCTTTGATACCGCCCACTGCGGGTGTTCAACTCTGCGTTGATAAAGGTGTGATTGCGATGAAGCTCCTGTAGCCGAAGCAGAACCTCGGTATCGATCACACTTTCTTTTGGCTCAGTGGGGGTGCCAAACAGGGAGAAAAAATTATGGATGAAACCGCGGTTTTTACTCGAACTTTGAAGCTGCATTGCCATCTCTCTAAGAATATGGGTCTGCTTTAATATTAGCGGCATAATAAAATCAACCAAAAGATCGTTTTTTTATAACCAGAAAAGAATCGGAGTTATAGAGAATAAGGCTTTTCAAGCAGCTTGGCCTATTAATCGACAGGCTCACGAAAAGAACTAAAACGATATCGCCACAAAAGAAATTTTATCAATCCAGAGAGGAGTACTCTTGGCATCTATTTCCACAGATACCAAGGGTAAAATATGGTGCGAAAGGAGAGACTCGAACTCTCACGCCTTGCGACACAGGAACCTAAATCCAGCGCGTCTACCAATTCCGCCACTTTCGCATGTTTGAGCTGTGCTTTGAGTTTTTACAAGCTAAAAAGCCCGCGTTAAACAAAAGTTTTTTAAGCTTTCCCACGTCCATTAAGGTGTGGTCAATCACAGAGGTGCGCGATTCTGCCACATCGTTCACGGTCACGCAACAGCGATTTTAAAAAATAGCTGGCCGATAGCGAAAAAGCGCGTGATACCGAAAAATCACTTCGGAATCGCCAATAAAAAAACTACCTCTTGATCATTAAAGGCTTTCAGCTGTTTATCAAAACGTGAGGGAAGCAGGCTTGCCTGTTCACAGACAAGCCGCTGCTCGCCCACGGAGAGCTCACCAACAACAACTACCACAAGACAATAGGCATTATGTACTGACGGCGAGTATATAGCACCGGGCGACAGCCTCACTCGCAGCACTTCAAAGTCATCAAAATTAACAATTCTTTCAACCAGCAAACCCTGCTGATTTAATATCACTGCAAAGGGTTCAGTTCCAAAGGTTTCGGTCTTAACCAGTTTTAACGCAGCAGCGGTATCCCATCCACCCTGAGTGAGCACCTTCTGCCCAAATGAGAGTATTTTTCGCTCATAAACCGGCGTTTGAAACTCAATGGTGCGAACACCGTGCTGAAGTGAATGGGGGGTTAACAGGGGGACACTCACCACATCACCTACCCTCAGAGATTTGAGGGCGGTAAATTCATCCATTGCTTGCCTTAATCGACATTCCCTTTCCTGGACATCTGGCGGCAGTTGGGATTCCCATTCCTTCAGCTGAGATACAGGTATTGGAACATTGATATCGATACCTGCTTCGAGGCGTTTTTTATCGATACTCTTATCAATCTGCTCGCGAACTAATCTATAATCATTTACCGCTAATTGATAATCCGCTAAATACTCACGCGTGTTTTTATAGCCAGCCAGTTTTTCTTTATCAAAACCAAAACGAATTTTCCCAACACCATCCGGCCAGGCTGCTTTATCAATATGGGTAACAACATAGACCTCCTGCTTTTTTTCATGAAGCTCAAAATACAGATCTCCATAAACTTCATCAGGCAGTGGATCCAGAATTTTAAGTAGTACAAGACTATTATGAGAACCGAGTAAACGCCGGGGAGCTGCCGCCATTAGCCAGGGAAGTTTCAGCTGATGAACACCGTCAGAAACAGATGAAACACCGCGCGCCTCAATTCCCGTGTACCAGATCTCCTGTCCCCAAGGTTTGGGAATATCGACACTACTCAGGGGCATGGCATCACCTAAAGAGATGACCGGTGAATCAAGTGCCTTAGCCAAGACATCCAAATCAAGCTCAGTACCTGCAAGCACCTTTTCTACTGCACGGCAGCAATCTGTGAGTAAAATTCTGATTTTCTCTACTGGCCTTAGCGCATTAATTTCGTAGAAAACATACAGCAAGGGTTCTACATCACTGTCTAACCAGTATTGCTGCAGGTGAAACTGGCAAACCAATATTGATTTACAGCTGCCATCTGCATCACACTCTAAGCTTGCGAGATGGCTATCCAAAACTTGCTCAGGATTATTAACAATTCCCTCAATGATAGAGATCGTTCTCATAAAAACGTCCAAAAAAATCGCTCTAACCTTTATCTACAATGCTGGCAGGGTCTTGATGAATAATTACATCAGCATTGTAAAACACTGCTTTGATGGCAGCTTCTACTTCATCAGTAATGTCGTGCGCTCGCAACAGCGTAAGCGAATCATTCATTTCAACATGCAATTGAATAATATAAGCACTGCCTGATTGACGTGTCCTCAGCTCGTGAATACCCAATACATCCTGATGGGCACAGGCGATATCAGTAATCTGCTGCTCGACTTCCGGGGAGAGCTGTTTATCCATCAAGGCATTGAGTGCCTCTTTGGCTATCGTTATCGCCCCGTAAATAATGTACAAGGCGATAATAACACCAAATAGCAAATCCAGTTTTTGCCAACCGTAACTGGCCGCCAGCAAAGCAACAATAATCCCGATATTCATAAAGGCATCTGACACATAATGCAGAGAGTCTGCCTTAATCGCCGTGGAGTTAGTCTTTTTTATCGCCTCGCGCTGAATGGCAATAAGCACTAAAGTCATCACTGTGCTGATTAACATCACCACAATGCCCACGCTGGTATGACTCAGGTGGTCACTCTGATAGTTGGATAAACGTGAAAAACAATACAGTAAAAGAAATGCACCCGAACCAATAATAAACGCCGACTGCACGACACCGGCAATGGATTCTGCCTTGCCATGCCCGAAACGATGTTCAATATCCGCCGGCTTTAAGGAATAGCGTACTGCAAACAAGTTAATAATGGATGCTAGCGAATCAGTCAAAGAATCAATCAAGGAACCTAAAAGACTGGCGGAGCCGGTATACGACCACGCCAGGCTTTTAAGAATAATAAGAAAGAGTGCCACCCCGACTGAAGCGTAGGTAGCCGTTAGCAGCCAAAAACGCTGGGTTTCAGGAGTACTGACCATGTAGAGTTCCTTAAAGAAAAAAGAACGCTATTTTATACTCTTTTGGCAAAAGTTTTATACTCTTTCAAGTTATACCCGCTCAATAACAGTCGTAATCCCCTGCCCCATGCCGATACACATAGTAGCCATACCCAAGGTGCCGTCATTTTGTTTCAGTACGTTGATCAAAGTGGTGATAATTCTTGTACCGGAACAACCCAAAGGATGCCCAAGAGAAATCGCACCACCATGGAGATTAACTTTTTCATCCATCTTATCGAGCAACTGAAGATCCTTCATGACCGGCAGAGCTTGGGCAGCAAAGGCTTCATTAAGCTCGAAATAGTCAATATCATCAATACTCAGGCCCGCTCTTTTCAAGGCTTTTTGAGACGCTGGCACAGGGCCATAACCCATAATAGAAGGGTCAACACCAGCCACCGCCATGGAGCGAATGCGAGCCATCGGTTGCACACCCAATGACTTGGCCTTCTCTGCTGACATAACGATCATGCCTGAAGCGCCATCGGTAATCTGCGAGGAATTACCCGCCGTTACCGTACCATTTTTAGGATCAAATGCTGCGCGCAATTTTCCCAAACCTTCAACGCTGGTTTCCGGGCGAATGGTATTGTCTTCTTCTATCAGTTTTTTGAAGCCCTGCTCATCATGGCCTTCAATAGAGACGATCTCATCTTTAAAATTACCCGCCTGCTGGGCCTGATAAGCCATTTTATGGGAGCGGGTTGCAAAGGCATCCTGCTCTTGACGACTAACGCCGTGAATCATCGCCAATGCTTCGGCGGTCATTCCCATCATGCCTGAGGCTTTAGCCACATGCTTTGATGCCACCGGATTGGGACTAATACCCTTGGTCATCGGCAAGTGTCCCATATGCTCAACACCACCGACCACAAACACGTCACCGTAGCCTGTCATAACAGACTGGGCAGCGATATGCAGGGCGGACATGGATGAACCACATAAACGGTTGATGGTTTGCGCACCAGCCTCATGAGGGATATCCGTTAAGATGGACATCATTCTGGCAACATTAAAACCCTGCTCCTCGGTTTGCATCACGCACCCCCAGATCACATCTTCCACTTCTTTCGGATCAATATTGGGGTTTCTAGCCAACAAGGCATTGACCAACTGTGCAGACATATTATCTGCACGAAGGTTACGGAAAACGCCATTTTTTGAACGTGCCATCGGTGTACGGGCACAATCTACAATTACTACATCTTTTATATCTACGCTCACGGATTTACTCCCTGCTCGACTAAATTTTTAATTGAAAAACCGGCCATTGTCTTTTGCCATCTGGAGAAGTTTTTCAGTCGGTTGATAAAGCTTGCCAAGATCCTGGTACTTGCTGGCCATTTCACAGAAAGCAGCTGCTCCCAGTGAATCCATATAGCGCAATGGGCCGCCACGGAACAGCGGGAAGCCAAGCCCCATAATCAATCCCATATCGGCATCACAGGCTGAATCGACAATACCTTCTTCAAGACAGCGAACCACTTCGATACACATCGGCACCATCATCCGCGCAATAATCTCTTCGTCGCTAAAGGAGGTGCTGGCCCCGGCCACTTGCGCAAGCAATTTATCCGTTTCAGGATCAACCACCTTTTGCGGGCGACCTTTTTTATCCTCTTGGTAAAGATAAAAACCCTTGCCGTTTTTCTGGCCGTAACGATCTACCTCAAACATCACTTCTGAAGGGCCTTTATAATCAGGTTTCATGCGATCAGGAAAGCCCTCGGCCATGACATCAGCAGCATGCTTGGCAGTATCAATACCGACCACATCGAGTAAATAGGCAGGCCCCATGGGCCAGCCAAATTTTTCCATCACCCGATCAACCTGCTGATAGTCGGCACCATCACGAATCAACATATCGAAACCGGCAAAGTAGGGAAATAGCACGCGGTTAACATAAAACCCGGGGCAGTCATTCACCACAATCGGTGTTTTACCAATACGCCGTGCATAATTTACCGTAGTTGCAATCGCGGCATCACTGCTTTTTTCACCGCGGATAACCTCTACCAAAGGCATTTTATGTACAGGATTAAAAAAGTGCATACCGCAGAAATTTTCCGGGCGCTTAAGATCTTCTGCGAGTGAAGTAATGGAAATGGTTGAGGTGTTAGACGCAAGAATCGCCTTGTCTGAAATTTTGCCTTCGCACTCGGCCAACACCGCTTTTTTAACCTTGGGATTTTCTACCACTGCTTCAACGACAAAATCCACTTCATCAAAGCGGTTATAATCCAAAGTAGCATGAATACTATTGAGTACTCCAGCCATCTTTTGGCTACTCATACGACCACGATCAACACGCTTTGACAATAGTTTTGCGGCCTCCCCCATGCCCTGTTGCAAACCGGCATCAGCAATGTCCTTCATATGAATAGGAATGCCTTTGCTGGCCGATTGGTAGGCGATGCCACCACCCATTATTCCGGCGCCCAATACTGCAGCCGTACCTACCTCATTCGCCTGCTTGGCATAGGCCTTGCCACGCTTTGACAGATCCTGTTCATTTAAAAACAGACCAACTAGCGCCTCTGAAACAGAGGTTTTAGCAAGACGGGCAAAATACTTGGCTTCAACTTTTATTGCCTCATCACGACTTAAACCAGCGTTTTTCTCCATCGATTTGACGGCCGTAATCGGTGCTGGCATATTCGGGCCAGCCTGTCCGGCAACCACAGCCTTACAGGTAATAAAGGCCATCATACGTTCCATATCGTTTAGCTTGACGGGGGATTTTTTCTCCTCACGTCGTGCCTGATAGTCAAACTTGCCGGCAATAACATCTTTCAGCAAGTCCAGCGTAGCCGCTCTCAGCTGATCGGGTTCAACCACCGCATCAACGGTACCTGCCGCCAGTGCCGCAGGTGCCTTGAAATTATTACCGGTACAAACCCACTCAACCGCATTATCGATACCAATCAATCGTGGCATACGCACGGTGCCGCCATAGCCAGGATTAATACCCAGCTTAACTTCCGGCAGGCCAATGTTCGCTGTCGATGACATCACTCGATAGTCACAAGCCAGCCCCATTTCCAAACCACCACCAAGGGCGATGCCGTTAATTTCACAGACCGTTGGAAAAGGAAGATCCTCAACGCCATTAAAAATATCATTGAAACCGCATATTGCCTCAACAATGATCTCTTCCGGAGCCGTAAACATTGTGGAGAATTCCATGATGTCCGCGCCAACAATAAAGACATCTTTGCCGCTGGAAACAATTAAACCCTTTATATCATCCTTGGATGACAAGGTTTCAACACATTGCTTTAGCTCCTTAAGTGTCAACTCGTTAAATTTGTTAACACTCTCCCCTTCGAGATCAAAGCACAATTCGGCAATGCCGTCTTCCAGCTGCTTAACCTGGATTGCTTTACCTTGAAATATCATCAAACACCCTCTTTTTGACAGCCCTTTTTAATGGCCCAGTTTTTGATATTCGAACGTGGTTCCACTTGGAAACCACCCTTATGACCAGATCATTAAAGCTTAGCAGCAGATACGAATTTTACAGTAACAACAGCCGCTTATTTTAAAGAAAAGAAAAGAAAGACCCATATGACAAAATATTGTCTGCTTGCTGATGACATCACAACCGTAAAATACAGAGTACAATCATCAATAAACAGTAGAGCCCAATCTGGTACGGACGTACCATACGGAGTTTGCTCAGCCAGTCAAGCACGCAGGGTCAAAGCGAAAATGTCCGCGCAGCCATTGACAAATTTCTTTCGCGCAGGGCTCATCTATCGCTTGATATCTATTTAACAATGCCTGCTGCTTATCCACTGACAGCTTATCAAGCCCCTGGCATTGAAATATATCTATATCCTTGGCAAGTTTTTCAGCCAGCTCAGCACTGCATATTCGCGTTAACGCACTGCTCAGTGCGCCAAAAGCTTCATATTCAGCCCCTAGTCGATAGGAGTCCGGCAGTGTTAATAAGGGTATCTTTGATAAGTGCGAGGCGTTCATCGGATTAACCGCATGCCCGGAACACCACTGCGCCATTTGCTGCGGCCGATTCTGAAAAGGGGCAAGGTGTAAAAACTGACTGCTTAAACGCCCATCATTAACAGGATAGTTATCCCAGATAAAAGGCTTTCGCTGGAACAAGTCGGCAATTATTTTTAAGGAATCATGGTTATATTGATCAGAGCAAACACGATCTCCAGTCCAAAATATATCGATCTTGCGAGGTAATTCACTCCCTAACTTTTCCCAGTAATCATCCGGTCGCTTACCGAACAGCTCTTCCAGTATTGGATCGAAGGAATA
>JAUXDF010000452.1 GCA_030618505.1 Spongiibacteraceae bacterium
CAAACAATGTGCCGGTCAGATTGGTTCCATGCTGGAACTATTGCAGGGGCGTTTCTCTGACAATGTCATGGCAATAGTGACCGACCAAAATAACGGATTGTTTCCCAGCCCCAGCGAGATAAACCTCTCCTGTGACTGCCCTGACTGGGCCGGGATGTGCAAACATATAGCCGCTGTCCTGTACGGTGTTGGCGCCAGGCTGGACCACCAACCGGAGCTGCTTTTCCTGCTGCGCAATGTCGATCATGAAGAGCTGATTACAGCAGAGCTGGATATACAGTCAGCCACCTCCAAAAAAGGAAAACGGCGGCGGCTGGCGGGGGCGGATCTTTCCGACGTGTTTGGTGTGGATATGGAAGAGCCGGTAAAACCTGCGCGAAAAAAACACACCGCCAGAACAAAAACCTTTACGCCCACTGCAGCGGCAGTGAAGAAGTTACGCAAGAAATTTGGGATGAATACCTCTCAGTTCTCAAAATTGCTTGGCGTGAGTCCACCTACGGTCACCAACTGGGAAAAGGGCAGTGGCAAACTCAAGCTCCGCCAACACAGCATGGACGCGCTTAACCGGGTGACCGAACTGACTCCCGAGCAGGCCATAAGAGAGATAAAACGTGAAGCTCCACGCTCGCGGCGCGGCTAATCTAAAGCGGATCAAGACCACCTCGCCGGAATACTCGCGCCCCAACGCAATACCCTCCCGGGCAAGGCCTGCCTGGCAGGCGTGAATATCAATGCCACATGCCTTCACCTTCAATAGCAACTGGCCGGGGAGCATCCCATTCTCGGTCCGGAAGTTTGTGCGCCATACGTTTGACCTGGGTTTTTGTATAATTTGTGTACTTTACGCATTTCATGTATTATTTACTGATAGTGTTATTTAGGGTTTTTTACCATGAGAAATGAAACTCATGAATCCGTTACAGCTACCGAGCTAGTCCGGAATCTCTCGGGTATGATTGATCGTGTGCGGATATCAGGTCAAAGTTTGTATATCACTAAAGGTACTCAGACGGTCGCTGAATTATGTCCACCACCTAAAGCCGGTTACCCTATTAGTAAACTCTCTGATTTACTCAGCGCGCCACCCAAATTGAATGAAGAAGGATCAAGCATGGCTGATGATCTGAAACGTATTAAAAATGCTGCCTCAGTGCCGGATAACGCATGGGATTAGTCATTGATACCAATTTTTTTATTGATGTGGAAAATAATCGACTTGATTTAAGTGCGCTAATCAAATTCACGGATTATGGCGAAGCCTATATAGCCGCTATAACAGTCTCGGAATTGTTAGTGGGTGTCCATTTGGCCAGCACGGTAGAAAAACGCATAAAGCGATCAGCTTTTGTTGAAGGCATTATTTCCAAAATGCCCGTCTTGGAGTTTGATGAAAACGTGGCCAGAGCTTACGCTGAAGTTTACGCACAATTTTTAAAGCCAAGAAAAAAGGCGGCGGCGAATGTACATGACTTGCAAATTGGCGCAACTGCCCTAGCCCATGGGTTTGCCGTGCTTACAAACAACATGACAGATTTTAATAAAATTCCAGGGCTTAAAGTGGTTTCACCTTAATAATTACGCTGTACTGCTATTCGGCGATGGCTTTGCGGGTGTGGGCCCGTGGCTCTGCTACACTCGTTGGACAGCGAGGTATTCAGTCAGGTACCGGATAGAGTTCTGTCATGGATCTGTAACGTCCCGTCTCGGCGCAGACCTTGATCTGTTCTGCGAATTGTTCTATTCGCAGCTGATTCATTGCATTGAAATCATAATCGCCCCAGTAAGTCTTTTCCTCCACATGCCTATAAGCAATCATGTCAAATGACAATAGTTCGTAAATACTTCGCCACTCGCCTTCCACTCGCAGACTCAACCCGGGATTGATAATGTAGTGGCCATGTTTCACTCGGAGAAAAAGCTTACGGTTGTATTTGTCATCGCGGCTGACTTCGTTCTTCGCCAGGATACTGGAGATATAGGGGCGCTTTTTTCGTCTTGCCGGCAAGATATGTTCCGGAAAATGTGCCAGCACCTCGGCAAAATCACTGCTCTGAAAGGCCCCCCTGTACGGACGATTTTATGCCCTAGCCGGGTATAGAATATCGCCATCATCAAATTGAGCATCTGGAACTCCATGGAGCGCTTATCCAGCTTGATCAAACGCTCATCCACCTGAATGTCAAGGCAGTCCGGTTCCAGCAGGCGATAGACGGCAGCCAGTTTTTTGCTGCTGTATTTTTGATTATCCAGTGCCTGCTCCAGGGCAATCAGCAACGCGTTGAACCCGGCATTATTGATCAGTTCGGTATTCGCCCCGCGCTCCCGCAACTCCCTCACCAGGGTCTCGTTGCCGAGGCGGCTGGCGACCATCAATGGTGTCTGATTGAAGAGATTGCGAAAATCGACGCCATATTGATCGGTTTGCCGCAGCACGGCGCCGGGATGTTTCAGCTCATAGGGCAGGAAGTGCTTTTTGTTCAGCAGGTGGATTCCTTTTTGCGGATTTCTGGCGGGAGCGAATCCGGCTTTGATGAGCGCATTCAGGCGGGGTTGATCCCGGTAGACCAGCGCATATTCAAACAGGGCGAGCTTCGCTTTCTTGTTGTTCTCCTCGATTGCTTTTTGCTGGAGTTGCTGCAAAGGATCACCGCGCAGCACCTCCCAGGGCACA
>JAUXDF010000234.1 GCA_030618505.1 Spongiibacteraceae bacterium
TAAACCATTCTCGCTCACAAAAAAATGTCACCCGAGGCGTGCATTTCCAATGGGAGCCACCCATGGGAAAACTGATGCGTGTCTCCCTCGGCGAGGCTTTTCTGGTCGCTGTTGATATACGTAAAGGCTCTCCCACCCTGGGGAACTGGGTTGGCGTTAATGTATCAGCAAAAAATAAAAAACAGGTATGGGCACCCGCAGGTTTTGCTCGTGGATTTTGCGTACTGTCTGATTTTGCTGAAATTCAATATCTTACTACCGGCATTTATAACAGTGGCGCTGAATCTGGCATATTGTGGAATGATCCAGAGATTGGTATTGAATGGCCGGTAACAGATCCGATTTTGTCTGATAAAGATAAGGAAGCTCAGACATTGTCGCAGTGGTTAGAGACGGAAGAGTCCAAGTATTTTACTTAGAGCGGTGCTCAAAAAAATGAGATTGTAGATATAATGAGCGGCGGCATCCGAACCAATGAGCTGTTAAATTGCTACCACTGCGGCTCTACTGGTTGTGATCTTTATCAAGGACTGGAAGACCTAATGTTTGGTGTTCCGGGCCAGTGGAGTTTTCTACAGTGCCCAAGCTGCGGCTTGGCATGGCTGAAAAACCAACCCATCGTAGAAGACATCCCCAAACTGTATGAAAGTTACTACACCCATGCAAGTGTAGAACCCGATAACACCTTCAAAAAAATTGTCAAAATAGGCATCCCCGTTCACGATTTTGCATATAACCAGGCATTGCCCCACCCCCGCCTGCTCACGGCTATAGCAGCAAAAATTGGCCCCTTACGAGAAATAGCAGCGCATAGTGTGATGTGGCAAAAGGCCAAAACCGGAGGAAAGCTACTCGATTTCGGTTGCGGTGCGGGTGTTGACCTGTTTCATTTGCAGCAGATGGGTTGGCAGGTGTTTGGTACCGAGCCGGACCCTAAGGCTGTTGAAGCAGCACGAAAACTGCTTAACAACGACAATGTTTTTGAGGGCTTCCTGGAGGATGCAGGCTTTGATGAAAACACCTTTGATGCCCTGACCTCCTCCCATGTGCTAGAACATCTGTTTGATCCGCTGACGACCCTTAAAGAGTGTCGTCGGGTCATGAAGCCTGGGGCACAACTGACCTTTGCAACCCCCAACATCGATAGCCTGGCCAGCCGGCACTTCAAGGAGTATTGGCGGGGACTGGAAATTCCTCGGCACCTTTTTCTGTTTTCTGAAAGGTCGTTAAGGGAGATGGCTGAAAAGGCAGGTTTTAGAAACATCAAAATTCTTACGCCATCATGTTATGCCTTTTATATCTGGCAGGGCAGCTATTTGCTGAAAACCGAACATGCTTTGCCCGGTGGTATTCCGAGAAATACAGGTCTTGGTATAAAGCTTCGCGCCTTATTTTTTTGGGGTATGGAATTTTTGCGTAATCATTTTGGCTCACCCTGCGGTGAAGAGTTAATACTGATTGCTGAAAAATAGTCGTCAGCGCTAACTCCCTTATATGGAAAATTTCTCGAATTTGACTATAATTACATTGTAGTTACAATGCCTCTCCATGAGCGACTTATTATTTGAATGGAATTCCCACAAAAATGACTCTAACCTCAAGAAGCACGGAGTTTCTTTTGATGAGGCTAAAACTGTATTTACGGATGAGTATGCGCGCTTAATATCTGATCCAGATAATTCAGAAACTGAAGACAGGTTTATTCTTTTGGGTGCCAGTATTAACTCTAAATTATTGCTTGTCTGTCACTGTATCAGAACAGAAGAATCTATCCGTATCATTTCAGCCCGTAAAGCAGATAAACAAGAACGCAAAATTTACGAAGGTTATCGTTATGCGTGATAATTACGATTTTTCAAAGTCTGTAAAAAACCCTTATGCTAAAAAATTAAAAAAGCAAGTCACTATTCGTTTAGACGAAGATACTATTTTTTATTTTAAAGAATTAGCTGACGATAAAGGTATACCTTATCAAAGCCTTATTAATCTTTATCTTAGAGATTGCGCTCAGTCTAACAAAGACTTGAAGTGGCAATAGCAGTTAAATCGGGTCATCAGAGGTCTCTAACCTCCAGCTCCCACACCACCGAATAAGCCAATTACTACCCGCAGAGGAACACTACATGAGTGGCAGCATACGCACCCATGAACTCTTAACTTGTTATCACTGTGGTGCCGATGGCTTCGACCTCTACCGCCAGATAGAAGACCTAATGTTTGGCGTACCAGGGCAATGGACACTGAGGCGCTGCCCAGGCTGTGGACTAACCTGGCTCAAGAACCAGCCCATCGCAGAAGACGTCCCCAGGCTTTATGAAAATTACTACACCCACGAAGTCGTGCAACTCCCCGATGGCGCACTTCGACGAGCCAGCAAAATGGGCATTTTAAAACGAGATTTCGGCTATAGCCCCAAAGTGCCGTACTCCCAGCTGATTGCTTTTTTCGCTTCACGCCTGGGGCCATTACGTGAAATGGCTGCTCGACAGATCATGTGGCTGCATGCCCATGCCGGCGGCAAGGTGCTGGATCTTGGCTGTGGCGCAGGCGCCAATCTCTATCAGTTACAGCAGCTGGGCTGGCAAGTATCGGGAACTGAACCGGATCCCAAGGCGGTACTGGCGGCGAAAAAACTGCTTGATACCAATGAGATATTTGAGGGTTTTCTTGAGGATGCCGCGTTTGCGGAAAATTCCTTTGATGCACTAATATCTGCTCATGTACTCGAGCATCTGCCCGACCCTTTGGCTACCTTAAAAGAGTGTTACCGAGTAATGAAACCCGGCGCACAACTGTGCTTTGCTACCCCCAATATTGACAGCCTGGCTAGTCAGCAATTTAAGGAGTATTGGCGGGGGCTGGAAATCCCTCGGCATTTCTTTCTTTTTACTGAAAAATCACTTCGGGAGATGGCTGAGAAAGCCGGGTTTAGGAATATCCGCATACTCACTCCCGCCAATGTGGCTTGGTCTGTTTGGCAGGGTAGTTACCTGCTGCAAAATCAAAAATCCCTGCCGGGGGGTATTGCAAACAATACCGGCATACTACTAAAACTTCGAGCTTTGGTATTTTGGGCTTGGGAATTTTTGAAAAACCATTACGGTGCCTCCTGTGGTGAGGAATTGGTGCTTCTTGCGGAGAAATAGTCTGTTGCAACATCCGGCTCCAGGGGAGCACCATAGGGCATAGAACGGGCGCGCAAATCGCTAACGACACCCTCACCCCTGCCCTTTTACACCCTGTTTTAGGTGCTCCCGCAAGCGGGAGAAGGAGAAAACCGTTTTTGCGACGAATTCCTTCGCAGGGAGGACCAGCCCCGTGAAAGCAGTGAAAGCAGTGAAAGTTTTGAGCATGACGGCAGAAATCTAAATAGACTAACTCGATGATGTCGTTTCAATTCAATCCGGCGCTATTAAACTCATAAATAATAACAGGCAAGAACAATGCAATTTCCCGATTATGAATCAGTGAAACCTTGGTTTTCTGAAAACAGAAACTGGTTATTTTTCGTTTTTGTCGTGGCCATATTGGCTTTTCCAGCGGAGCTTTTTCATTTCAGCTTAACAATGGATGAGGAGCTAACCGAAACCTTTCTGTCCCCGCAAGGTTGGATAGAGCAAGGCCGCTGGGGCCAGTACCTACTCAGTTTTATCTTCTCGCCAAATCCGGTTCTACCTTTTACACCCCTGTTTTTAAGCTTGATGCTGTCGGCTGTTGCCTGCACGATTATTGTCCGCGTGTGGTCACAACAGCGCTCTATAGCTGATTATTTAGTTGCGCCTATACTGATTGCCTGTCCTACCCTTTATTACGTTTATCAATTCAATACTCTTAATTTTGGCATTGGTTTCGGTCAGGTACTTTCGGCAATCGCTATTTATCTCTTTGTTTACAACAAGGGGGGCAGGCGTTTATTAGCCATTCCTTTTGCCTGTTTTGCCATTGGGATTTATCAGGCCTTTGTCCCCTATTTGGCCGTTTTGTACGGGGTTTATTTACTGGGATGTATTTTAAAGGGTGATTCGAGATCAGTCTGGCAGTACATACTGCTCACTGTTGGCTTTGGTTTAGTGCTGGTTTTTGCCTTGGCACTCAACTCCGTAATATTAAAGGTGATCTATGCAACAACAGATATCACCCCCAGTTCCTACCTAAGCCTATGGATAAGGGTTGAAGCCAATATTGCCTATCTACTTAAAACACTGGTGATGATTAAAGTAGAGATGAGCAGATATTATTTTGGTGATTCAATGATTTATGGTAATGCGATATTACCTCTAAAATTTCTCTTTATTCTTTGCTCTATCTTCAGTCTGATCGCAATCGCCTGCGTAAAGCAGAGCCTTCTAATAAGGCTATTTGCACTGCTCGTTTTCCTCTCAGTGCTCTTATTTCCCTTCGCACTACACCTGATGAATGGCGGTTTCATGCCCATTCGCGCTATGCCGGCCTTCCCGCTCGCCTTAGCCGGTCTTGTTTTTGTCGCTTCTCATATCAATCAAGCAAAGCTGAATGCAGTGCTGATTGTTTTGGTATTACTGGTTTTCTTTCGATTTTCTGTGGTAAACAACCAGATGGCCTATGCCAATCAGTTATCGTCCCAGGCGGATCGGGAGCTGACCACTCGCTTAATGACGCGACTCGACTCATTGGGGCTAAGCCGTCTGGAGGGTGATGAGGCACGCCCGCTAATGTTAGTGGGCTACCAGAAACGAAAAGAGTCTGTGTTGATGATTCAGGGGCAGGATCACTACGACACGATGGGCGCTTCTTTCTATGATTGGCAGGGGGGAAATACAAAGCGTGTTATTGGCCTGATGAAAATAATGGGCATTGACTATTTCCGCGAAGCATCATTGAAAGAACAGAGAGCGGTTCTCGAACAAGCCGAGGCTATGCCGATTTGGCCAGCACAAGGGTCTGTTTTCGAATATGAAGGTGTTACGGTGATAAAGCTGGGGAACTTTCATGCAAGTCAGCTTTTTACTTTTATCGGTAATGAAAAAGCCTGCCACCGCGATCACTCATCGGTCGGTGCGTGCCGCGTACTCGGCTCCTGGCACCCTAATAATCACCCCCGACATGATGGAATTATCATTCAGAACTTAAAAGACGATGATAATAAAATGGGTGAACATCTTGTTGATATCAATACTGATAGCCAAGGTTTTCTTTTAGAGCACGCCAGTGTGGAAAAAAATACTGCAGATAACGGATCACTCATTCGGGGACAAGGAAATAAAACCCTCATTACTTTTCCTGCACTGGAAATCGGTCATAAGCAAAAAGTAGCATTAATCTTTCAGATTACCGTACCAGAAATATCCAGCTTTGTTTTACATTATCGCTATGAAAATGAAGCTGACTTCAGCGATAAACATAAAGCCGTTTATTACCTGGATAAAGGCGAAAACAGCTTATCGCTGCTTATTCCCGGTGAGTTAATGCGCCAGGGTATTCGCCTGACGCCATCAACTAAAGAAGGCGAGTTTACGATAAACCAGCTATCCCTTAG
>JAUXDF010000353.1 GCA_030618505.1 Spongiibacteraceae bacterium
GTTAGCGCTTGTTGCAATGTTTGTTCGGCCTCTTGCGGAGCCCCAAGTGAGAGATATAGGTTAGCCAAATTCAACTGCACTGTCGGCATATCGGCGCGCATTTTCTCAGTGGCGATATATTCCTGAATTAATTGGCCATAGAGGTCATTAATGACATCCGGAAATCGATCCGTTGGCATCGGTGCCAAGAAAGGCGCCAGCTCCATACGTACTGACTTGTCTGTATCATTGAGCAGGGAGACGTAGCCATTACGTTTTGACACGGGCACATACGCCAAGGATATTAATGCCGCGCGGCGCAATAAGGCATGTTCTGACTGTAACATCAGCATCGATGTTTTGAATGCAGGCTCGGAAGGGAAGTTCGCCAACTCCTGTAATGCTGTTGCTCGCTTTATTGCGGCGTTATTTTCATCCTGAATATAGGCAATCAGTTCATTAAGTATGGCCGGGTTTCTTTTTCGGGCCTCACTCAATATGTGCAGATAGTCATTTTGTAGGCTTGTACCAAACAGCCGAATAAACTTTTCCTCTAAATCTTGTTTCGAATCGCTCTGGTGGCAATGACTACAAGCGTTAGGTGCATTATGCTGCTGACTTGCGACAGGATTCGGAATGGGAAAGCTGTGATCACGACGGGGGTCGACTCCCATGTAGGTTTTTTCTGGCATATGGCAGTTAACGCAATAACTACCAGCAAGACCCACCTGGTGTTTGTGGTGTGAGGATTGCTGATATTTTCCTACCTTATGACATTGCAGGCAGACGGTATTTTCTATGGCTTCAATTTTTCCACTGTGGGGGTCGTGGCAATCGCTACATACCACACCAGCCTGATACATTTTGCTCTGAATAAAAGAGCCGTAAACGTAGACCTCTTCATTGATTTGTCCATCTGCAAAATAATGTGGTGTATCTAACATGCGCAGCTGATAGTTGTCATGAAAAGGTTTGCCGGCACTCGGACTATCGCTTAGTTCACCGCGTAACGAATGGCAGGAAGCGCAGGTTTCTGTTTGTTGCTGAGGTCGAGCATGACCGACTCTATGGGCAATATCTTCGCCTTTATTTCTTTGCCATTTACCTCTATCCATTAATGATAGAATTGCCTTGTCAGTACCCGAGGGTTTTTTTGCCCATGCGATATGCTGTGCGCCTTTGCCATGACAAGCCTCGCAAGCTACATTAATTTCTGAATATGATGTGGTAAAAGTGTTGGTAGATTGCGCATAATTCTTTTGCAGATTGGTTGAGTGGCAACTGGCACAGCGACTATTCCAGTTCTGGAAATAGCCGGTCCAGTGCAAGGGGTCTTTATGAGTGATTGATTCATCGGGGTAAAGGTGAAACCAGCGCTGGCCACCCTGACTTTTTGGTCGTGCATCCCAGCAGATGCTCAGGGCCTGATATCGCCCATCGGCAAACGCGATCAAATATTGCTGTAAGGGCGAAAAGCCAAAAACATAACTGACCTCAAACTGCTGTAGCTCACCATTTTTGTTATCTGTCTCGACAAAATACTTATCTGAGTTTTTAAAAAACCGGTGCTGAAGTCCTGCATAGTCAAACGTAACATTATTAAAGTCGCCTAGCACCGTGTTGCTACTCGCAGGTTGCATGGCCTGGAAATGGTGCGACTCTTTCCACAATGTAAATTCTTTGTCGTGACAGCTGGCACAAGCCTTACTGCCGACATATTCGCTCTGGCTGGAAGCATTGCATAAGCTGCTAATAAAAAGGCAGCAGAACAATATATGTTTTAGGCTTGATGGATAGGCAGAATTTAACAAAAAAAGTCCTTCGTGTGGTTGTATATGGGGCGTCGCTGTAGGGGTGCTACTTTATAGTAAACATCTGGCAGGATGAAACACCTATCTGTCATTGTTGATGGAGCCACAGTTAGCGGCGGAGGGGGCATTTTTGTCCAAGTTATGGCCAATATATGAAGTTTAGCTAAAGTGGATATCTTTAACTGTGGCGATTTCACCGCAGTGATCAAAGTTGCGCTCCAAAAAGCGGGTGTCGCCATGGTCGTCTCTGAGAATAATAGTTGATGCGCGCGTACCATAATCGGCTGAGTGTATAAAACGAGGTGCCAGCATTCTTTCAATTTCAAGGCCAACGCCGGTATCCGGTAGCTGATGGTCGGCGGGCTGTTCCTGGTTTTGCAGCACTGGCCAGAGATTTTCAGCTGAAGGCTTATTTAGCGCCTGGCGCAAATCTTCGCAGCCTTGCGCCACTTTCGGCCAGGGAGTGTTGATCAGGTGGTTACTGAGTCCATAGATGCCGGCAGAGAGAGGCCTAATTTTCTGGTTCCGGTTAGAATAGTAAAATAGCTGATGACCATCATCAATTAGCAGATTAAAGCCGGCGTAGCTGCTGGACTGTTTTGTTAATTCCTGCAGGTACTCTTTCCCCGGTAAGCTTGCGGATAGAAAGTTTAGTGTTAGCTCTCCTCGCGAGGGTGGTGCTGCAGTGTTTTTTTTCGGTGCAGGAGTCGCTGGCGGCTCTCGAAAATTAGTGATGGCTGCCAGCCGGCCTGATCTGCTGATGCCTAGCCAAGTACCTCCGCCACGTAGGTCTTTGCCTGCTAATATATCCGGGTTTTCCGGCCATACTCCGGCTGCCCGGCTGGGACGATTATAAAACTCATCCCGGTTGGCCAGCAAAATCAGCGGGAACTGTGGGGAGACTTTGTAGGCAAGCAGAATCAGGCACATACTCTTTTCCTTTCTAAGAAAGCTTTGCGCAAGTCATGATTGCGATCTTGCCAGCTTCGGGTACGCTCGCGCATAATAGCTGAGTTTTTCGATGCAATCCTGGTAATAACAGTAATGACCATAGTGCTTTATCTTGTGTTAGGCGCAATTGCGGGTACCGTTGCCGGCCTGTTTGGTGTAGGCGGCGGCGTTGTAATTGTGCCTGCGTTAATTTTCGCCTTTTCAGCACAGGGTTTATCGCCTGAGGTTTTAACCCATATGGCGGTGGGTACCTCGCTGGCGACCATTGTAGTTACCTCCATTAGCTCTGTGCGTGCGCACCATCTAAAAGGCGCGGTGTTATGGTCAGTCTTTTGGGCGATGGCACCAGGAATAGCGCTTGGTGTCTGGTTTGGTGTGCAAACTATTGTACAGATCAGTGGCGCCACTTTGCAGTTGGCCATTGGCTGTTTTTTGTTGATTATTGCCTTGCAGATGGGGTTCGGTTTAAAGCCTTCTCCCTCCCGTGACTTGCCTGGCAAGCCGGTGTTATTCGTAGTTGGTGGGGGAATAGGATGGATTTCGGCGCTGTTTGGTATCGGCGGTGGGTCGCTAACGGTGCCCTGGCTGACGTGGTGTAATATGCGTATGCAGCAGGCGGTGGCTTGTTCAGCTGCTTGTGGTTTACCGATTGCCATTGTGGGTGCGGCGAGTAATGTTGCTGCAGGCTGGCATCACGCGGCGCTACCTGCCATGAGTAGCGGCTTTATATACTGGCCGGCTTTTATCGGTATCGTGCTGGCCAGTGCTCCTTTTGCCGTTGTCGGCGCCCGACTCGCACATCGTTTACCGGCGGATAAATTAAAACGCTATTTTGCGCTGTTTATTTTTGTCGTTGGTAGCATTATGGTAGCTCGTTCGCAGTGGTAAGATAATGCCAGTTTGTTCGATTGAATAAATGTGTTTATAAGCACTATTGAGGAGATGCCTAGGCATTATGTTGAGTTATCCGCAAATTGATCCTGTTGCACTGGAATTGGGTCCTTTCAGCATTCACTGGTATGGAATTATGTATCTGGGCGCTTTTGCTGCGGCCTGGGGATTGGCGATGTT
>JAUXDF010000384.1 GCA_030618505.1 Spongiibacteraceae bacterium
TACGATTTCTCTTCTGACTTCTCGTCTACTTTTTCAGCCTTGGCGTCGATGGTTTCGCCGTCTTCGTCCTGATCTTCCAGCTTGGCTGTTGTTTCATCGTCGCCTACGGATTTTTTAAAACCTTTGATGGCGCCACCAAGGTCGCTGCCGAGATTTTTCAGCTTCTTGGTGCCAAAAAGCAATAATACGATAATAAGTACAACAACCAGTTCTTTAATACCAAAACCCATAATGTTATCTCCAGAGTTTATTGCTATTTGTTTCGCGTCGAATATTTTACGACGGCTTATTTGTTCGCGCTTGTACTATTTTCTCAATCGGTTCTCGACGCTTTTTCTTCCAGCCCGGAAATATCAAAGCGCCGCCGTAACTCTTGTAAAACGCTGTCTGCCGACTCGTCAAGGTGGGAAAGCATCACCAGGCTATGAAACCACAGGTCAGCTGTTTCCTTGATTAACTCGTCGGTATCACCACTGAGCTTGGCATCCTTGGCGGCAATGATGGTTTCTACGCATTCTTCGCCAACCTTTTCGAGGATTTTATTTAATCCTTTTTGGTGCAGGCTGGCAACATAGGAGTCATCCGCATTGGCTGATTTCCGTTGTTCCAGAATGGTGGTTAATTGTCTCAGCGTATCGTTCATTACTTTGAATAGATGTCTTGCGGGTTTTTGACCACAGGGTCAACACTTTGCCATTGACCGTCTATAAGCTGCTTGTAGAAACAGTGATGACGACCAGTATGACACGCGATGCCACCCAATTGTTCTACTTTTAACAGAATTACGTCATTGTCACAATCGAGGCGAATATCCTTTAGCTCCTGCACATGGCCGGATTCCTCTCCTTTGCGCCACAGTTTCTGTCGAGAGCGCGACCAGTAGATAGCACGTTGCTCCTCAACGGTAAGTTGCAGGGCCTCGCGGTTCATCCAGGCCATCATCAGAATTTGACCACTCTGGTGATCCTGGGCGATGGCGGGTACCAGTCCGTCGCTGTTCCAGGCGATAGTGTCGAGAAAATCGTTATCTTGCATAAGGGATGTATCTTGCTGTCTAGTGTCTTGGTGTAGGGCAGCGATTATGACACAGCTTGGGGGTTGAGGCGATATCTGCTGGTTACCTTAATCCCTATATAGAAAACCCTAAAACGAAGAAAGCCTTGCTTGTATAACGGTTTGCGACGAAACACTCCATCACCCAATGGGAGCACAGCTCAAAGATTATGACTATTCTACCCTACAAACTCGACACAACGAACGACCAATTGACCTCACGAGCAGGATTGTTAGCAGTCGTTCAATTAATGGATACATTGCAGATCTCTGAACGTATAGACTGCCATTTTCCTTTGCCGCTAAGCAATTGGGGCTTTAAACAATCCGAGTTTCTTCAAGCCTTCATTCTGATGCAGCATGAAGGTAACTTCCATTTAGATGATGTGCGCCACTTAAGCGATGACACAGCTCTACGAGCGCTACTGGATCTTAGGCATACTCCCAAAGCGAGCACTCTCGGAGCATGGCTTCGAAAAATGGGCGATCAAAAAGACAGTTTTTCAGCGTTGGAAGAAGTGAATAAGGCACTACTAAAATCAGCGCTGCATAAACGCAAAGCGATTACGCTTGATATTGATGCAACTGAAATAATTTCCAATAAAGCTGATGTTCAATGGACGTACAAAAAGCAACAAAGGGTTTATGCTGATGGTGGGGCATGTTGCGCAAACGGGGCAGGTTGTTGCCTGTGATTTTTGTGCAGGTAATGCATCGCTTTCACGAGAAAATCTCGAATTTATTCAGCAGTGTGAGCGATCATTACCTGATGAATGTTTTGTGCAATTTCTACGGATTGATGCAGCGGGCTATCAAGCAAAGATTATCCGTTACTGTAACGAAAACAGTATTTGCTATGCGATTCGTGCGAATATGAATGCCACGATTAAAAAGCTGCTCGCAGAGTTGTCAGATGATGATTGGCAGCCTTTAATCGATAAAAAAGGCGTTTCTATCAATGGCCAGGAAACGTATCACACATCAAGCTGCATTGGAGATTACGAAAAAAACATTCTCGCTTGTCATACAGAGACAGAAAATTAAAGGCCAAATGAATATTGATCTAGATGCTGACGGCACAGATGACGAAATCTCTTCGCAAGGCTATATTTACCGGGCCATAGTGCCTGGAGCAGGGGATGCAGCCACCCTGGGTAGATGATTCTGAAATATAGTATCTCCTCTAAGGGCATTATTGAGCGGCTTGAGCTATACAGTGATGCTCCGTTTGAATTATCTAGTGCTGAATTGATGATTTTGCAGAAGCCGATAAATCTAAAAGTGGCGTCTTAAAGCACTTCGTTTTCAGGTATAATTGGCAATTGATCCGCCTGGAGCAAAACAATGAACAAAGACCAACTAGTCATCTTCGATACCACCCTGCGTGATGGCGAACAAAGCCCCGGTGCCTCCATGACCCGGGATGAAAAAGTCCGCATCGCCAAAATGCTGGAGAAAATGCGGGTTGATGTTATCGAAGCCGGTTTTGCCATCGCCAGCCCCGGTGATTTTGAGGCAGTTAAAGCGGTTGCTGAGGCGGTTAAAGACAGCACGGTTTGTAGTCTTGCCCGAGCCAGTAAAAAGGATATAGACCGAGCGGGAGAGGCGCTCAAAAACGCTAACTCAAGCCGCATCCACACCTTTATTGCCACCTCACCGATCCATATGCAATACAAGCTGAAGATGAGCCCTGATAAAGTGTTGGAACGGGCGGTTGAGGCGGTCAAGCATGCGCGAAATTATACCGATAATGTCGAGTTCTCCTGCGAAGATGCCAGTCGTACCGAGTTTGAATTTATGTGCCGTATTGTCGAGGCGGCGATTGCCGCAGGCGCTGGTACGATTAATATTCCGGATACTGTGGGTTATGGAGAGCCGGGGCAGTTTGGTGAGACCATGGGTCGTCTGATCAATAATGTGCCTAATGCCGATAAAGCAATTTTTTCGGTGCATTGCCATAATGACCTGGGGCTGGCCGTGGCCAACTCTCTTTCGGCGGTGATGCACGGTGCCCGTCAGGTCGAATGTACGATTAACGGTTTGGGGGAAAGAGCAGGTAATGCCTCATTGGAAGAGCTGGTGATGGCGATAAGAACACGCCATGACCGTTTTCCGGTTGAGACTGCTATTCAAACTGAGCATATCGTGCCGATATCGCGGCTGGTATCTGGCATTACCGGCTTTTCGGTGCAGCCCAATAAGGCTATCGTTGGTGCCAACGCTTTTGCTCACGAGGCGGGTATTCATCAGGACGGGGTGTTAAAACATCGTGAAACCTATGAGATTATGCGGGCACAGGATGTTGGCTGGAATGATAATAAGCTGGTGTTGGGCAAGCATTCGGGTCGAGCGGCATTTAAAGCGCGGCTGGATGCATTGGATATCAGCTTTGATAGTGACGAAGCCTTTAACCTGGCCTTTGCGCGCTTTAAGGATCTGGCGGATAAAAAACATGAGGTGTTTGACGAGGACCTTCAGGCGTT
>JAUXDF010000423.1 GCA_030618505.1 Spongiibacteraceae bacterium
TAAACCACTGTCAATTGAAGAAGTCGATCTTGAAGGCCCCAAGGTTGGAGAAGTGCTGATTAAGATGGTTGCTACCGGTGTGTGCCATACCGATGCATTTACGCTGAGTGGTGATGACCCGGAAGGTATTTTCCCCTGTATTCTAGGCCATGAAGGTGGCGGTATTGTTGAAGAAATTGGCGAAGGTGTTAGCAGTCTTGCGGTGGGCGATCATGTTATCCCGCTTTATACCCCCGAGTGCGGCGAGTGTAAATTCTGCAAGTCAGGTAAAACCAACTTGTGTCAGGCCATTCGAGAAACCCAGGGCAAAGGTTTAATGCCTGATGGTACGTCGCGCTTTTCCATCAATGGCCAGCCTATTTATCATTTTATGGGCACATCGACCTTTTCCGAGCACACCGTGCTACCTGAAATTGCAGTGGCAAAAATCAACAAGGACGCCCCTTTGGATAAAGCCTGTTTATTAGGCTGTGGTATCTCAACCGGCATTGGCGCTGTTTTGAATACTGCCAAGGTGGAAGAGGGTGCAACGGTCGCCATTTTTGGTCTGGGCGGTGTGGGTTTATCCGCGGTGCAAGGCGCGGTGATGGCAAAAGCCTCGCGAATTCTTGTGGTTGATATTAACGAAGATAAGTTTGAAATGGCAAAACAACTGGGGGCAACAGATTGTGTGAACCCCAAGAAATTCGACAAGCCCATTCAGGATGTGATTGTTGAATTAACCGATGGCGGTGTTGATTACTCTTTTGAATGTATTGGTAATGTTAATACCATGCGTTCCGCGCTGGAGTGTTGTCATAAAGGCTGGGGCGAGTCGACCATCATTGGTGTCGCCGGTGCCGGTCAGGAGTTGTCTACCCGTCCCTTTCAGTTAGTGACCGGTCGAGTCTGGCGCGGATCTGCTTTTGGTGGCGTTAAAGGCCGCTCTCAGTTGCCGGGTTACGTTGAGCAATATATGCGAGGCGAAATCAAAATTGATGAGATGGTAACGTATACCATGGGACTGGATGATATTAATAAAGCCTTTGATTTAATGCATGAAGGCAAATCCATTCGTAGCGTAATTATCTTTTAACGTATTTCTTTAATTGCGATAGTGGCAGCGAGTCGGCGTTTTAAAGATAGCTGTCACAGCAAGGCTAATCTTATGAAACTCCTTTCTGAAACCAAAATGTTTGGTGGTCAACAGCAGCGTTATACACACCATTCCAGGCTTAATCATTGTGATATGACCTTCTCTGTCTATCTACCTCCCCAGGCAGAAAATCACAAGGTGCCGGTTTTATACTGGCTGTCCGGGCTTACCTGTAACGATGAAAATTTTGTCATTAAAGCCGGTGCTCAGCGTTATGCTGCCGAATACGGAATAGCGATTGTCACCCCGGATACCAGCCCTCGAGGAGAGGGTGTACCTGACGATCCGGACGGTGCATGGGACTTTGGTTTAGGCGCCGGGTTTTACCTCAATGCCACGCAGGCGCCGTGGTCAACGCATTATCAAATGTATGATTATATTACCCGTGAGCTGGTGGCGCTTATTGAAAATAACTTTCCCGTCAGTGACAAAAAGTCCATATCGGGCCATTCGATGGGAGGGCATGGCGCGCTAAGCATTGCCCTGAAAAATCCGCAATCCTATTGCTCTGTATCGGCATTTTCACCGATTGTTAACCCGATAGCGTGTCCCTGGGGCAAGAAGGCATTTTCTAACTATCTGGGTGCTGATGAAAAGGCATGGCAGCAGTATGATACCTGCTGTTTGATTGAGGCTTCATCCCATAGCGAAAGCCGTCATTTACCTATGTTGATTGATCAAGGCAGTGATGATGACTTTTTGCAGGAGCAGCTATTAACAACAAATCTGCAGGACGTCTGTAGCAAACATAACTATCCAGTGACTATCAATATGAATAATGGTTATGACCACAGTTATTTTTTTATAGCATCATTTATTGGAAATCATATAAAGTTTCATGCACGGGAATTACAGAAGCTTTGAGTCGTGAATATGATTAGAGAAACCCACTCGTCCTCAGTCGCCCGATTGGCGGTAGAAGAACACGCCGGAGTTGAAGGCGGTTTGTTGCCTGCCCTACACCAGATAACGAAGGCCTTGGGTTATATTCCTGAGCAGGCAATCTCCGAGCTCGCTGCAGGTTTTAATCTTGGCAAAGCTGAAGTCTATGGAGTGATCAGCTTTTATCATGATTTCTCCCTCGAACCACTCGGTGATCATGTCGTGCAAATATGCCGAGCGGAAGCGTGCCAGGCGCAAGGCGGTCGGGATGTAGAGAATGCGGCCAGGGATATGCTGAAAATGGATTTTGATCAAACATCAGCGGATGGAAAAATCACCCTTAAATCTGTTTATTGTCTGGGTAACTGTGTTTGTGGGCCTAATGTGTCGATTAACGGGCGTTTGCATGCGCGTGTGGATAAAAGCAGGTTATCGAGTTTGATTAATACCTGTTTGAGTGGGGAGGACTAGGAAAATGCCATCCTCAAGTGTATTAACCTTGTATGTTCCCAGTGACACAACAGCACTTTCCCTGGGGGCTGATCAGCTTGTGCCGCTATTTTATGAGCAGGCAAAAAATCGCGGCATTGAGCTAAACCTTATCCGTAACGGATCAAGGGGGCTGGGTTTTTTGGAGCCTCTCATTGAGTTTGAGAGTGTTGACGGGCGTTATGGTTTTCGTGAGGTGGGAATAAATGATGTCGCCGCTATTGTTGACGCTCTAGCAGAAGGGCAGCAAACCTTACATGCTAAATACATCGGTCTGGTTGAAGATTTTCACCCCTTTAAAATCCAGCAGCGTTATACCTGTGCAAGAATGGGAGTCATCAACCCGCTGGACTTTGACGCCTATGTAAAGCATGGCGGTTTGTCGGGTCTTAAAAAATCCCTCACTACTAGTTCGCAGTCGATCGTTGATGAAATAAAACAATCTGGCTTACGGGGGCGCGGAGGTGCTGCTTTTCCCGCCGGCATTAAATGGCAAACCGTGCTGGATGCCAATGCAGAGAAAAAAGTTATTGTTTGCAACGCCGATGAAGGTGATGCCGGCACCTTCGCTGATCGACTGATCATTGAAGCTGATCCTTTTATGTTGATTGAAGGAATGGTAATCGCCGGC
>JAUXDF010000348.1 GCA_030618505.1 Spongiibacteraceae bacterium
CACGATTAAGATCCTCTTTATGATCAAGGTCCGTGGTGCCGACCACCGTCACGCCTTCCCAGGGGAAAATAAAAATTGGCCGCTTATCCTTTGGGTGCATCATTGTTATTGCCTGTGACACCGGTAAACGCCAATAGGGGAAAATAATATGGCTGCCTCGTAGGGGACGAATTTTATTCTCCCCACCGACCTGTCCTCGCAGCTTATCCGCCCAGGCGCCGGTGGCATTTACAACCACTTTGGCACGAATATCAATTTGCTCGCCGCTTAACTTATCACAAGCCTGCACGCCAACAACCTGCCCATCATTTTTAATCAAGCCCTCAACTGCCACATAATTCAGCAGCGCACCATTCTCTTCACTCATCGCCTCGTGCAATACCCGCAGCACTAAACGCGCATCGTCGGTGGCCGCATCGGCGTACTGACAGGCTCCCGTCAGTCCATCTTCACTCCAACGTGGCGCCTGTAGCTCAAGTTCTTCTTTGTGGAGAAAACGATGATCACGACGGCCGGCAAACAAGTCATAGACACTCAGCAAGGCGGTAAAAGACCAACGCCCGGGAAACTGCCACTTTCGGTCGGCAAATAAATATTGTAAGGGGGTAACCAAACCTTCGGCTTCTTTGAGCAAACGCTGACGCTCAACAACTGACTCGCGGGTAATTCTGAAATCACCGGAAGCAACATAACGCAAACCTCCGTGTACCATTTTTGATGATCGACTGGATGTTCCCCAGGCAAAATCCTGCTGCTCAAGCAGCAATACCTTCAGGTTTAATCTAAGCGCTTCACGAAAAACCCCGGCGCCAACAATACCGCCACCGACAACAATCAAATCCCACTGAGACTGATCACTTGCCGAGTTTGACTGTTGTGTTTGCAGCTCAGCCCAAAGTTTATCTCGCGTATTTTTATCCCCAAGGCCTTTCATCATTCACTCTCCAAAGGCAAATTGTCCGGTAATAATTTGCCGCTATTCATCCGTTGCTCCGGATCAAAATAATGACATAACTGATCGATAGCACCGAGCCCTAAAACACCCTTTTCAGCAAGCAAATAAGGCGCATGATCACAACCGACACCGTGTTGATGACTGATCGTTCCACGATTGGCAACAATGGCCTCAGATGCCCGTGCTTTATAACGCTGCCAACTGACCAGAGTTTCTTCATAACTATCGGCCATTTTAAACAGATAGGTGGTATAAATACTGGATCCCTGTGGGTAGAGATGCGAAAGATGGCTGAACTGATGCACAGGCTCTCCCCCGGCTGCATCCTTTAATGCGCCTTCAATCGCGCCCATCATCCGCGTGACATTAGGCCAATCGGTGGCGGTCTCCATGGTATCCACAACATAACCGAGCTCCCAAAGTGTCTCTCTCAGATAAGGCGAGCGAAAACGGCTATGCTGCCATTTTTTACCCAGGGTAGTTCCTGTTGTGATCCCACCAGCGGATCGAATCAAGCGATTGGTTTGGCGAAGTGCTGCCCGGCACTGCGCACGACTACCGGTAAGGCCGTAGGTCAGCATACACTTCCCCTCACCGACACCACGCAAGTTGAGATACTTTTCCAAGCCACCGACTAGATGTGGGTGTCCTGCCAGGACTAACTGGGTTGCGGTTTCCACCGCATTACTTAGGCGCAACATGGATAGCTGAAGTTTTCCCTGCACTATTTTACGCACCAGTTTTTCAGCGCTCTGCCAGTCAGGCAAAAAGGCAACACGAAAAGATTCCTGCTCTGGCAATGGCAGCACCCGCACCTTTACTTCAGTGATAATACCCATCCGCCCTTCTGAACCGAGGATCATTTCACGAATATCCGGGCCTGCAGAGGATGCTGGAAAAGTGGGAATTTCCAATGTTCCTTTTAAGGTCTCGATGCTGCCGCCGGCAAACATCTGTTCAATACGACCGTAGCGCATCGACTGCTGACCACTGGAGCGGCTGGCCACCCATCCGCCTAAGGTAGACAGCTCAAAAGACTGAGGGAAATGACCGAGCATATATCCCCTCGCCCTGAGCTGTGCCTCCAGGTCAGGGCCAAGCACTCCCGCGCCAAATGTTGCAATTAAGCTCTTTTCATCAAGATCAAGTAACTGACTCATACGACGCATATCAACAGTCAGCACCGGACGTTCACTCGGCGGAGGCGTTATATGCCCTACCACTGAGGTGCCACCACCAAAGGGAATCAGCATAACATTATGTTTTTTCGCATAATCGAGGATGGAGCGTACTTCAGCAGCACTCGTTGGAAAAGCAACACCATCAGGAAAAACGCCGAACTCGCCGCTACGCATCGCCAACCAATCCGGCAGGCTTTGTCCCCTCGTATGACGCAAACGGTCTTCAGCATCGGTGCTTAGCAGGGAATGTTCGGGCAAACGTGATTCCGGGACTTTATTTAATACGCTCTCCAGGCTGGCCTCAGGAAGCGCCTTGGCGGCACCCAGCTTTTGCTCAATAAACTGTTTTGCACTGGGTTTTACCGGATAACTCCTGGTTTCATCCCCCCATCCATTCCAACGCTGCATGCTTCAATCTCCGGCTCTTATCGATTTTTCTTTATCTTACTGTAGTCTTAAAAGTTGTCAGTGTCCCTACGGGACAATAAAATGGACAAATCAAGCCAAGTGGAAAGCGCCCATGGTCTCGACAGTTGAGCACAATTTATGAACAATAACCCTGAAGCAGATGGCCTCGGCTACGTTTCCATCCCCGCATTGCTGCAATATATTGAATCAGCAGAACGCTACGGCCTTGCTCGCTGGGAAATGCTCGTCGCCGCTGGGCTCAACAAAGACGTACTGGAAAACAAGGCGCAGCGCATCTCAGGTTCTGCGCTACAGGAGATGCTGCGTTTTATCATTCCCAAATCTGGCGACCCACTCTTTGGTTTGCACACCGCCCAAACTATCGCACCCAGCTCCTATAGCGTCCTCGGTTACATCGCCATGAATGCAGCCAATATTGGTGAAGCGATGGGGAAAATACAACAATATGAAAAGCTGGTTGGCGATATGGGCCTAAGCTCCATCATTCAACGCGATGACAAGACAGAACTGCACTGGCATTGCCGCTTCAAAGACCCGCTGGTAAAAACCCACTTGATCGATAACGTATTAGCGTCCTGGGTAACCTACACCCGCTGGTTATGCGATTCGGCACAAGCTCCCCATGCAGTAATGATTGAACACCCCGCGCCAAAGTCCGATAAACTGATTCAAGCCTATCAACAGCTCTTCGGGTGCACGATACACTTTAATCAACGCTATTCTGCACTCATTGTCACCCGGGAAATTCTCGAACTACCGCTAAAACATGCGGATAAACTGCTGCTAAAGACACTGGAACAGCACGCCAGCCAGCAGCTGTCTGAGCTGGATGATGACCTGAGTTTTAGCGAAAGAGTACGTCACTCGATGGCTTTTCTTTTACCCACAGGGGTGCCTCGCAAGGAGAAAATTGCGCAATACCTCAATGTCAGCGAACGAACCCTGCAACGACGATTGCATGAAGAAGGCAGCTCTTATCAGCAAATATTGGATAAACTCCGCTGTACACTGGCCCAGCAATATCTCCACAATCCAGCGATCTCTACCGAAGATATCTGTCAGCAACTGGGCTTTCAGGAGCTGCGCTCCTACCATCGGTTTTTTAAGAAGATGTTTGCTATGACACCTGGACAATATAAAAAACATCACAAGCTATGACTCTTCTCTGCAACTATTTCTAATCAAAATCACGGGCCTCTTAAAAGGCTCAAATCCTGACTACTTTAGTATGGTAACTTGATAATTTGCCTCTTCGCGCTATAGTATGGACTCATTTTTTTACGCTCAGAATAAGGGATCGCTCGTTTTGAAGATATCCCTGACGACTGGCTCGGCTCGGGCTGCGGCGTT
>JAUXDF010000267.1 GCA_030618505.1 Spongiibacteraceae bacterium
CCGCTTGGCCTCCGACTTAGCAACCGGCGGCTCCCTTAAGCCCCCCTGCGCCTCACAAATCGCCTGAAACTTTTCCCAGGCTTTTGCCGAAAGCAAAGTATCAAGTGCAAGTTGATAGCCCTCGCCCGTTTTTGCAAGACCACCCATTTCAAGAATATCGCCAGCCAGCAACACTGCTCTTTCCTGAAGATCCTGCGGTGCCTCTTGTTGTTTAAGCACAGCAAGAATATCTCGAGCCTCCAGAGCCGGGCCTATACCTTGCCCTACCGGTTGAGAGCCATCGGAGAAAACACACTTAACCTTTAAGTCCAGGGCAGCACCGACCGTTGTCAACTGCTGATCCAGCTTGGCTGCCAAATGGTAATTTCTCACCTTGGCGGTTGCGCCAACGGGTATATCAATCAACACATGGGTGGAGCCCGCCGCCACCTTTTTTGAAATAATAGACGCCACTAACTGACCTTCACTGTCTAGATCCAAAGCCCGCTCAACACGAATGACAATATCATCGGTTGGGCTCAAACTGACCGAGCCACCCCAGGCAATACAGCCCCCCTCTTGCTCAACAACCGCTTGCATACGGGAAAAGGACAAATCAACCGGAGCCAGCGTTTCCATCGTATCAGCCGTACCCGCCGGTGAAGTGATTGCACGCGATGAGGTCTTTGGCATCATCAAACCGTTGGCGCAAACAATAGCAACCACAATCGGTGTGGTACGATTTCCCGGCAAACCCCCGACGCAATGTTTATCCATTACGTTCGGCACACCCCAGTCAAAGCGCTCTCCTGAAGCTACCATCGCTCTGGTCAGCGCAATAATTTCCTCAGCGCTTAAACGGTTGCCTGCACAAGAAGTCACATAGGCGGCCAGCTGAATATCCGAATAACGCCGCTCTTTTATATCTGAAATAATTTCCTCAATTCTGGCACTCGAATAGGCTTGGCCATAAAGCTTTGCTCTCACATAGCTCATCGACTCAACGGGTCGAGCATAACCAAAACGGGCCTTTTCCCCCTCCTCAGCCCCCAGTAACTGCCATGCAGCTTCCGATAAGCCGACCTGACGATGGGAGAGAAAATCACTACTGACAATATTCAAAGTGGCAAGAATACTCGCCGTCTCGGTACTGACCCGAATCCTGGCCTGGGCATCAAAACCCTCGGAACGACAGACATGGCAGTCCTTGCGCATATACACCACCGGCTCCTGGTGCGTATCGATACCAAGTCGTCTGAGATAGAGAAAATTGTTTTTCATGGTAGCTATTGGGTCATCCCCCGTATTTTCCTTTTACTATTTCCGATACTCACTACCTAGTGCCTAACCAGAAACCGGAAGTTTTCGAAAATTAAGTCCGCTCCTGGCCAATGGAAATCTAGCTCCTAGGCCTTTTCAAGGCCTTTAAGTCGCAAGATTTCCATTGGCCAGGATCTCTTTGTCTAATTTCTGGATGGGCACTAACTAATTCTAGCGCCTCTTAGTTCAACTTTGCTATGCATTAAGTCAATACAAATATACACTCGGGTAACACTGCCAGCTTTACCCCCCCCTTTTAGAGGACTGCCGCATTGAAACTACAATTTTTGGGCGCAACTGAAACGGTTACCGGTTCGAAGTATTTAATCAGCCACGGCGAGCAAAAGTTACTGATTGACTGCGGTCTCTATCAGGGAGTCAAAAATTTTCGCCTGCGCAACTGGGCGCAACTCCCCGTCGATCCAAAATCGATTGATGCGGTGGTGTTAACCCACGCCCATATCGATCATAGCGGCTATCTACCCGCGCTAATAAAAGCGGGTTTTAGGGGCAAAGTATATTGTTCAAAGGCAACGAAAGCACTGTGTAAAGTGCTACTGCCCGATGCCGGCTATTTACAGGAAGAAGACGCCCGCTACGCAAATTACCGCAAGTTTAGCAAACACCATCCAGCACAAGCACTTTATACCGAGGATGATGGCAAGGCCAGCCTTGCTTACTTACACCCTATCGCTTACAACCATAGCGAAAAGGTCACAGACGAGCTAAGCATCGAACTGACACCGGTGGGGCACATTTTAGGTGCCTGCGCGGTAAAAGTAAGTAATGGCAAAACCTCAGTACTTTTCAGTGGCGACATTGGCCGCCCCAACGACCCCATCATGTACCCGCCTATTCCTGTAACAAGCGCTGACTATGTCGTCGTCGAATCAACCTATGGTAACAGACGACATAAGCCGGTCGATGAGGAACAGGTACTCGCAGATATTATTAACAGCACCATCAAACGCGGAGGCACCATTTTAATGCCGGCATTCGCAGTTGGCCGAGCGCAAACCATGCTCTACTTCCTGTTAAAACTGAAAGAAAAAGAAATGATTCCCGACGTACCAGTATTTTTAAACAGCCCGATGGCGATTACCGCCACAGAAATATTCTGTAATTACCACAACGAACACAAACTCAATGCCGACACCTGCAAAAAGATTGACGATGGCACTACTTACGTCCGCACCGCTGAAGAATCAAAAGAACTCAACACCAAAAAATTCCCGTCGATTATTATTTCTGCCAGCGGCATGGCCAGTGGCGGACGTATTTTACACCACCTGAAATCACTCGCCCCTGACCATCGTAATAGCATTGTATTTTTAGGCTTCCAGGCACCCGGCACACGAGGAGACCATATGATTAACGGTGCCAGAGAAATAAAAATTCACGGTGCTTATCATCAAGTAAGAGCACAAATCCATGTGCTGGACAGCCTCTCTGCACATGCCGATTACCAGGAGATTATCGACTGGCTCGCCAATATAAAGACACCGCCGAAGAGAACTTTTGTCACCCACGGCGAACGCACCGCCAGCGATGCAATGCGCCATCATATACAGGAACAATTAGGCTGGGATGTTTGCGTACCTGAATACCTTTATGAAACTACATTGTAACTCCAGTAAAGTCACAAAGTTCGTCATTCCGGCAGTCTTTTAGCTGGAATCCAGTTTGCAGGACTCTGGATCCCCGACAAAACACTTCGGGGATGACGGTTTGAATTTATACTGGCTTTTCGAACAGATGAGGTAAAAAAGTAATAATAAAAGTATTGATCTTTTTCTTTAGCCTTTTATAAAGCCAAAGGAAGGCTGCCATGTATTTTGATGAAACTATTATCGCCTCACTACTGGTTATCGCCGCCGCATTATCCGTATTAGGTGGCTTTGCTTATATTGTCTTTCAGGATGTCAAAAAGAGCCACGACAACGCTACTGAGAAATAGCAAACACCTAATAATGTAGCCTTGACCACGTAGCGTTTTGGTCGTGAGCTTGCGAAGTCAAGGGAACGCCGCAAGTTCCGCAAGATTGCCTTGTTAGTTGCTGCGTGCTAACATTTGTACGCACACCTAGACCGAGGCCTTTTTATGGATACTAGAATTCAATTTAGAGTTGATGAAGAAACAAAACGCCTGGCCCAGCAAATGGCCGAAAGCCAAGGTCGCACACTGAGCGATGCTTGTCGAGAACTCGCGGAACAACTTGCTGATCAACAGCGTAAAGCAGTATCTCATGATACTTGGTTAACTGAACAAGTAAATTTGGCTTTTGACAAATTTGATGCAGAGAGATCTGTATTTATTGAGCATGACCAAGCTAAATCAAGAATGGCAGAACGCAAAGCTAAAATTCGAAGCAGGGATTAATTGGTGATTTACTGGGAGGAAGAGTCTCTAAACGACCGCGAAAAAATATTTGAATTTCTATTTGAATTTAATCCTGAAGCAGCTGAAAAAACAGATGAAGTCATTGAGAAAAAAGTAGAAAACTTGCTTCTACAGCCGTTAATGGGTGTAGAACGCGAAGGAATTAGAGGTCGATTGCTAATAATCCCTAAAGTATCAATGATCGTATCCTACTGGGTTGATAACTCCGTAATTCGTGTTATGAGAGTGCTTCACCAGAGGCAACAATTTCCGACGACATAGCAACTAACAGGTAGTGTTACCCCCCCCCTCTGATTTCACAAGCTCACGACCAAAACACTACGTGGGTCGCACTGTACCCAATACGTTTCACGGGGCAAACTAATCAAGGCCAATTTGGCATATTTAGTCTTTGATATCAGGCTCGAAAAACAACCACAAAACCTGTGGGAATCTCTTCTTAAAATCCACCTCGCAGCGGTTAATGGCGGCAATAAGCTCGTGACTACTTTCAGTCTCTTCCATCCGCGCTTTCACCGCCACCATCACATCATCCCCTAACTGCAAAGTTAACAAATTAAACAACTCGGCAACTTCTTGATGGCTTTCCAAAAACTCCCTCATCTGTGTGCGCGTTCTTAGCTCAACGCCCTCACCAATCAACAAAGCCTTCACCTCTCGGCCCAGCAAAAAGGCAATTACTATCAGCAGCACACCAATAACAATACTACCCAAAGCATCGTATACCGGATCTCCCGTCAACATAGTTAACAACACCGCCACCAGCGCAAATGCCAAGCCCAGCAAGGCTGCAATATCCTCACCGAACACCACCAACAATTCACTCTGGCGAGATTGGCGAAACCACTGCCATAACGATTGACTACCCCGCGTTTTATTCACCTCCCGCACACAAGTGTACAAGGAAACCCCCTCAGCCAGAATAGCAAACACCAAAACACCCACAGCTACCAGGGGATAGCTCAAAGGCTCAGGGTGCTGCAATTTATGGATGCCTTCATAAACCGAAAACAAGCCCCCCATACAAAACAACATCAGCGCGACAATAAAAGACCAGAAATAAACCTCCTTACCGTAACCCAGCGGAAAGTCAGGTGATGGAGGCTTCTTCGCCTGCTTAATGCCTAGTAACAACAAGAGCTGATTACCACAATCTGCAAAGGAGTGAACCGACTCCGCCATCATCGAACCCGAACCGGTAATAAAAGCCGCCACCGACTTGGCAATCGCGATCGCAGAATTTGCCCCTAAGGCATAAAAAATACTTTTAACTGAATCCGCCTGACCTGACATTGTTAACTATTCTCCTTTTTCAATTTTTT
>JAUXDF010000249.1 GCA_030618505.1 Spongiibacteraceae bacterium
TTTGCCCCCGCCAGTTTATCACCCTGCCACTGCTTGCAATAAATCGTCAAACTGTGGCCACGCCGAATCGCCTCCTTACAAATATTAAGGAAACTCTTTTCCAAGCCCCCAAAGGGGTAGTATTTCATGGTCACAAAAGCTAATTTCAAACGTATTCTCTCATTCCGGTGGCTAGCTTATGCACTGTGCAATTAGCCTAGCGCTCCTGCTCTGGCAACTTTTTGTTGTTATACATCATATAGGTCGCGGTATGATAAATCCCCAACAGTAAGTCCTTCATCGCTGCTGCTTTATCAGGATATTCCTCTTGAACATCTTCTTTAACATTATCGCTACCTAGTTTATGCAGGCTAACCTGTTCGCCATCGTGTAGCATTTGCAAATAAAATTCTCTGCCTCGCAGGCCAATAGTCGGGCGATTACGCCGGTCACCGCCATGCACAATAACGTAGGAATCATCATCGTCACCTACGGCGTATATATTACGACCCAGAGTAGTATTACGATAGGGAACACCGGCAAGAAAGGCCGCGCTGGGTAGCATATCGACCAGGCTCATGGGCGTTTCAATGACACGACTTTCCTTTAAGATCGCCGGGGCATAGATCATAAAAGGTACGTGATGCTTAAACAGTTTTAGCTGGTCGTCCTCACTCAAATGAGGTGAAGGTTTGCTTTTATCGTTATGGTCACCATAAAGAAGAAACAGGGTGTTATCAGCATAATTTGAATTTTTTACCAGCTCACGAAAATAGAAACCAATATTAAAATCCAGCAAACGAATGGCATTAAACTGATCACTGCCTAAAAACCCATGCTGCTGCGCCAACGCATCTGAAATCTCCTTTTTCTCAAAACGACTATCATCATCAGGAATGGTAAAAGGCCGGTGATTGGCAGCGGTCTGAATAACGGCAAAAAAGGGCTTGCTAGCATCCCTTTTTAATAAGATATCATGGGATTCGCGCAACAGGTTACGGTCCGATATGCCCCACACATCGACATTTTCACTCTGCCAGTCACCCTCTTCATAAAGGTTCAGATCCTCTATATTGTTCGCCAATACCGCCCGCACATTCGCCCAGTTGGCGCTGCCGCCAAGAAAATAATATTTCTCATAATTATCGAGAGTATTAACAATAATTTGCTGATTGGAAAACAGCGGGTTTCGCGAAGCCGTGGTCTGGCCAAAGGAGACATCAGGAATGCCGGTCATTTTGCCAAATACGGTTCTAGCAGTGCCGCTGGAGGGCACATAGAAGTTAGGGAAAAAGTGCCCCTGTTTTGCCAGCGCATCCAGATTAGGGGTCGGATCAAGAGGGTTGTTAAATATCCCCAAACGATTGGCGCCCAGCGACTCCAGCATAATCAGCACAATATTGGGCGCCCGCTCCATCGGCATGACCAGGTCATCGCCCGCGGCATCCTTTGAATCCCTAAGATAGTGGAGCTCATCAGTATTACTGGCTTGAGCAGCGCTTAAACCCAGATGCTTTCTTATCAAGGGGTAGCTACTTTTGACGATTTCTTCATCATAGCTATGGCCCCGATTGCTATAGGTGTCAGCAAAAAACAGCACCGGGTTTAGTGCAACAGCAGCAACACTCATATCATTAGCAAAATAAGCCTCGCTCCAGCGCAGCACCGTGACTGACTCAAGGCGAATGCCATCAATTTTTCCAATCATGCCGTAGAGCACACAGATTGAAGCCAGCACCGCCGTGACTAGCTGTTGCTTTTTAGAGCTTGGCTGTGCAGGCTTCTCTACCACACCTAGCACCCGGCCAAACAGTTTCGAGCACAGCCAAAATACCGCCAGGGTAAACAGTGTCTGCCAGATGATTGGGTAGCTCTCCCAAACCATCTGCAATGAAATTAATGGGGTTTCCGCAAAACGCAAAAGAGAGGCATCAATTCTTTCGCCCAGATAAGCATAATAACCAAAATCGAGCATATAGAAGATGCTCAGCAATACCATCGCCGCGCTAAGATACCACTTTATCAGCGAGCGACTCCGGGTCGAACTGAGCAGATTAACCTTGGGTAGCAGTAGGTTGAAACACACCGGTAGCAGAACAATAAGCGCGAGACGAAGATCAAATTTGATCCCCATATAAAAAGCATAAAGCAGGTCTGCAGAATCAAGATCAGTATCAAAACCAAAAAAGTAGCCAAAAAACAGCGCACGCCACAATACAAAATAGACAAAATAAATAACCGTTAGCAAAGCAAGTAGCTGAATACGGCGTGACTTCAGAAAAAGCATAGAGATTCCTGTAGAAAACAATAGGCTTGAATAGCCCACTCGAAAAAAAGCAAGTATAAGCTATCTGCCTCGATTGACCTACCGGTGACGATCTCCTGACAGCAAAAGCCCTAAGCGTCTCAAACGCATACATCAAACCCTTGAAAAACTCTCCATGCTCATAGGCCGATTTGTCTATAACGACGGACTGGAGGCCTGCCGCTTTATTAGCTTTTCAGCAATATCGACATCTTCATGGCGGTCAATATCCAGACTACAAGAAGCAGGCATTTCATAGATAGAAACAGGCTGCTCGTAGAGGGAACTTGATTTTAAAAATTCTGCCACTCTAGATATATAGATAGCTCCATTAATCTGATAACTTTTGGGGAGTTCCTGCCTTGGCTTGGAAAGGTCATCCCAATTGGTAACCGGAACTATGCCTCTTTCACTATCAACCAGGCACTTTTGTACCGGATGACTCAACTCACAAACGGATACTAGAGAATTGGCTTCAGCAGATTGAAAATGAGACATCGCCTGCTGAATGTGACTTGCCTTCCTTAAGGGTGAGGTGGGCTGCAACAACATGAAAGCCTGATAAGCTTCTTCTTCGAACTGCTCCAGGACATGTAATATTGCATCCTCGGAACGCGATTTATCGCCTGCCAGAGATGCTGGACGATGAATGATTTCTGCTCCACATTCTCGAGCTACTGCTGAAATTTCTTTACAATCGGTACTTACAATAATTCGATCAAATACATGAGAATCAATCGCGGCTTCAATTGTATATGAAATAAGTGGTTTTCCAGCAAGCAAATATATATTTTTTTGCTTTATCCCTTTTGAACCACCCCGCGCGGGTATTACGGCAATTGTTTTCATGGATTATGTTTTCTACCTGATATCAACAAAATACTTTTGAGGATCTACGTTCCAGACTGCCTCCCCTTTCAGCACTGCCAGAAAAGCCTGGGCACTATTTCCCGTCCCAAAAACCCGCTGAGAGCGCTTCTCTTTTTTCATACTGACAGCCTGATTAATCGCAATCAATATTGATTCTGCTTTAAAATCAACCGCTGTTACTGTTTCTCCTGAATAACGCTGACTCTGCCTGTTCCCGATATCAACAGAAGGCACATTATATATTGGCGCTTCACGAACCCCAGCGCTGGAATTACCAATCATAAAGCTGGCATGCTTTAGAAAAGTTAAAAAATATTCAAAACGGATAGATGGATAAATTTTAAAATTAGAGTTCCCTTCAAAACGCTTGTACTGATCTAATATTATTTGATTGCCCTCATCATTGTTTGGATACACAACAATATATTGTTTCTTACTTTTCAGTAAAGCGTCAATCAATTCAACCGTATCTTCGTATAAAGAATCCAAACGGGTAGTCACGGGGTGATAAAGCAGTATCCCATAATCCTTAAAGTCACAGTCGTATCGTTCTTTCGTCTCATCGATATTTGGCAGCCCCGGGGATAACATCACATCAATATCGGGCGAACCAATGGTAAAGATGCAATCAGACCGCTCCCCCATCTGCAACAAGCGCTGGCGTGCATCTTCATTCGCAGCAAAATGTAAATGTGACATTTTGCTCACTGAATGTCTTATCAACTCATCAATAGTCCCGGAGCGCTCTCCACCTTCTATATGCGCGACTAATACATTATTTATCGCCCCAGTGATTGCTCCCGCTAGAGCCTCAACCCTATCTCCATGAATAACGAGCATGTCCGGCCGGTTTTCATGTATATACCGCGAGAGCCCCTTAATCGTATTTGCCAACACATCTTCCATGGGCTCGCTGATATGCTGGTTGTAAAACACATGGGTATTTTCATCAAACTCCTTTTTAACCTCTATCTGAGTATTCCCATACATGGACAGGGTATGCATACCTGTAATAAAAATCTCGCAAACAAAACCTTCATGGCTACTTACTGCATGCATTAATGTCTTTAGCTTACCAAAATCTGCACGTGTCCCTGTAATAAAGAGGATTCTTTTCATATTACTCTACATCACTCCAAGCAAGATGCTCATCTGTCGCCAATTTAATTTTAGCTTTCCGCCCAATAATTTCGCTATATTCCTCTGCCAAAATTTCTCCCGTCCCTGGGCGTTTAACCCATATATTTTCTTCGCTAAAAACTTCACCTGCTTTGATTTCCCTTGTCGTAACAACCGTTGAGAAAGCAAAATCTATAGTCACTTGCTCCTCATCAACTGCGCCCTTACTACCACCAAGACACTCAAATATCTCACGGGATCCGGTGATAAGATCCGCACAAGCCTGCTCATCCATAGAACATGAAATATCGGGCCCTTCACGATCCATACGATCAGTAAAGTGTCGCTCCAGTATTGAAGCACCCAGGGATACAGCCCCTAAGCAGGCATTATTAGAAACAGTGTGATCTGACAAACCCACCACTGCATCAGGAAAAACTTCTTTGAGTTGTTGCATAGCCCCTAAACGAACTAGCCTGTGTGGTGTTGGGTAAACATTGGTACAATGCAACAAGGCGTAAGGCACGTCATACTTTCGGAATATATCCACAGACTTTTCAATCGAGTCAATTGAGTTCATACCCGTGCTTAAAATGATTGGTTTACCAAACCTGGCAATATGCTCCACCAAAGGATAATTATTACACTCTCCGGAACCAATTTTATAGGCGAGCACATCTATCTCTTCAAGAAAATTTGCGGCGGCTCTGGAGAAAGGCGTACTAATATAAACCATGCCTTTGGACTCAACATATTTTTTTAGCTGAATCTCATCATCAAGAGATAAAGAACAGTTATCCATTATCTCATAAATTGAAATATCCGCATTGCCTGGAATCACTTTTCTGGCGGCCTTGGACATTTCATCTTCAACGACGTGAGTTTGATGCTTGACGACCTCAGCCCCAGCCCTAGCGGCTGCGTCGACCATCTCTTTGGCAATGCTCAGCGAGCCATTATGATTAATGCCGATTTCAGCAATAACTAGCGGTGGATGCCCATCGCCG
>JAUXDF010000076.1 GCA_030618505.1 Spongiibacteraceae bacterium
GGGGCCATTTCGCAACGGACGGCAACCATATCCAGCAACGGCAGTTTCGACTCTATAGCTTGCAGCCGCTCCAGGCGCTCTGCATCAGCAAAAACAAGCCTGGTGCCGGAGTCTTTCAAACCGTACTCCAATTCATCGCTGGTCCACCAGGCGTTTAGCGGCACCACTATCGCACCCACCGCGGCGGCAGCCCAGAAAGCTATCGACCACTCTGGGTAATTGCGCATTGCAAGCGCTACTCGATCGCCTTTTTTAATATCGAAACGGTCGATCAGCTGGTGCGCCACCGCCGCCACCCGCCGGTAGTGTTGCTCAAAGCTGAGGCGCTCATCCTGATAGAGGATAAAGTCCATGTCGCCGTATTCCAGGGTGTCTTCTATTAATGCCGCCATGGAGGGAGCTGCGTTTTTCCAGCTGCGAATGCTGCGACCATCAACGTTGACATGCTCTATTTCAAAGGGTAAACCGGGTGAGCCTAGTATCGCTGTTATTTCTTCTATTGACGGCCGGGAAGCCTGCTTCGGAAATCGTTTGGCAAATTCCGATTTGATTGCGAAGCCGATTAAGTCAAGAGGGTTTTTCATCGTATTCCTTTTGTCATACTCCATCACCGACACACACTCAACAAGTGCTCGCCTGACTGCATTTTCTTTCGGCTGTGCGACGCTTTTTCGGGGCTACCAGGCTATCCAGAAACTCGCACAATGCCGGCGTCCAGTCGGAAATATCAGCGCAGTGGGAGATGTGCAGCGAGTGCACATTGGGCAGAGTCTCCGCCAGCGTTGTAGCCGTGCTAAGAGGATGCGCCGTATCGTCTTCCCAGGCCAGAATGAGCGTGGGTACAGACAAATTTTTCAAGGTGGCGAGATCCGGCATGTCGGACAGGGCGGCGCCTCGCAGGATTGCTTGCACATGCAGGGGGTTGGCCAAGGCCAGTCCCTTCGCCGTGTGCAGCGCCAATTGCGAGCGACCTCCCTCCCCCGCGGGAATAGGCAGCATGTCCAATAAGCGGTAGGGCGCTGCCCCAAACAGCCCGGAAATCCAGCCCAAGCGCCGGTAAACCGTCGCTTGTCGGGGGCGAGTCTGCCAAGCTGTTGGCGGCAGTACTAGTACCAGGCCGGCTACTTTGTCGGGTTGTTGTACTGCCGCTTCCAGCGCGGTTGCTGCGCCCATGGACAGGCCACCGAGAACGCAAGATTCTATGCCGCGGGCTGTGGTCACCGAATCGGCCACTGCTAACATGTCATGTGCCATACGGTCCCAGCGATAATCCTTTGGGTCATAGCTACCATCGGAATTACCGTGCCCACGGGCATCATAGCGCACCACCTCAGCGCGTTTCTCCACGTCCTGCCAGTTCCACAGAGCGGCCTCGTTCTCCACATTGATGCTGCCCATTAGAGCGTGCCCCCATATCAGGGGAATACCCTCACCTTGTTGTTGCACAGCGAGTTCAACCTTATCGAAACGTTGCAGGTAGCTAAGCGGTTTCATCGGCTTTCCTCCCCGGTTGTTGAACAACGCTCCCTATTGCCTTCCTCAGTAGTAAGACTGTGCTCCAATTCGGTCATCGCAACTATCATGGCGTCCCCCACCCTTTCGATATCAGGTATGGCCTTCTTGCATCCCATCAAGGATATATTCATGTTCCCGGCATAACTCCAGACAGTGATATTGAGGCCACAGGCTTCTATCAGCGGCCCCATAGAATAGATATCTACCAGAGTTCCGTAGTTGCCGGAAAACTGCTCGCGCGGACCCGGCACATTGGAAATGATGGCATTGGTCATGGGTTTAAAGTTCGGTCGATCTGCCTTGCGCAGTCGCTGCTTACGTCTGGTTTTCCATAGCGCCAAAAAAGGAGGCATAAAGTGCATTAGTCGTGAGAAGGTACCTATCCCAATAACCTGCAACTCCTGCTTGGCTACTCGCGTGGAGTTTTGGATGGCGCGAAATCGCTCTTGCGGATCAGCAATATTAGTCCACAGGCAAATAGGGAGGTAACTCGTATGGTTACCCGACTCCCTCAATTCGCCGGGTTTCTCGGCGGTTACCGGGATTGCGGTACCGAGTGGCTCGTCAGGCAACTCGTTATGAAATTGAAGATAATCGCGTAATGCCGCTGCGGCGAGGGCCAGGATTACATCGTTTACAGTACCATCGAGCTTATGGGCTAATTGTTTCACATCAGCCAAGGACAACTGTGCTCTGCTAAAGCTGCGCTGGGCAGAGAGTACGTGGTTCAGGCGGGTGCGCGGTAGTGCGTTGGAAACCCACTTCACAGTCGGTGAACCAACATCACGATCAAAAGCCAGCAGATTCGCCATGGAGCGCCACATGGAAGCAACAAAGCTGAAGAAAGCGCGAATATCGTGGTCCGCCAGGGCACTCCCTACCAGGCGATAGCCGCTGGGCAGGGGACTTGCTTGCCAGGTAGAGGCATGTGCGGCCGGTGGCATCAGGTCCGCCTGGTATTCAAACGCATGACTAATGTAGCGCATTGTCGCCGTTCCATCGGCCAAGCAGTGATGTATCTTGTGTACGATGGCGATCCGCCCGCTTTCCAAGCCAGTCAGCACCCACAACTCCCATAGCGGACGCTGCCTGTCAAGACGGTGACACATGATCTGGGCGATCATCTGGTCTAACTCCGCCTCGCCCCCCGGCGCCGGCAACGCCGCACGATAGATGTGAGAGTCCAAATCGAAATCCGGGTCATCGACCATCACCGGGTGGTGCAGATTAAGGGGTACGAACATCACCTTCTTGCGCAACATGGGAGCTATATCCAGCGTCGCTTCCAGGCGCTCGCGAAACAAATCGAAGCGGGTTTCATCGATGACGGTATCAATTATCTGTATTTTCAGCGTGTGCATTAACACCGTCGAAGTTTCGGTGTAAAGAAAACTGGCGTCTTGTCCTGACAGTCTATGCATGCTTAGCTCCCTTAAGTACCGCAATTCGCTTGGCGACGGCCAGGCAGGCCTGCGCCAGAAATGGCCCAAAATCCGATGTTACGCAGGCCAGATGTCCGTCGTCATAATAAAAACATTCTGCCTCGTCGATCAGTTCCGCCATCTCCTGCTGGTGTGCCGGCGGAATCGCCCGGTCTCTTTTGGTAATCACTACCGAGGTGGGTACATCGATTTCCTGCAGCCACTCACTGGCATCATGTATAGCCATCTCCCTGGCGGTCTCGATTACTACGCGCAAACTGGTACGACGCATCTCATCCAGCGCCCAGCGGGCTTCATCTTCGTGAAGCTGGTCAGCCAGCTTGGGCAGAAGCCGCTTGATCAGCCCCCTGGGCAAATGACCGAATATTTCCACCACCTTGCTCAGGCCGACTATGCCGGCAAAAAAAGGGAGAACCACCAACTCTTCATGGCGAGCGATACGCGCTTTATAATTGGTGGAGGCCAATACCAGACCCGAGACCAGTCTGGGATGCTGCCTCCACAAGTGCTGTGCTATGGCGCCACCCATGGAATAACCCACGGCAATGACCGGGCCGATATCCAGTTCCTGCAGCAACGCCGCCATGTCGTCAGCAGCACGGCTGAAGGTAAACTGATCACTAGCGCGCCAACTGCGCCCGTGACCACGCATATCAGGTGCGATGATATTGAAATGTTCTGACAAGGCGGGGAACAGGCGAAACCAGCTCAAACCCGATGAGCAAACCATACCGTGCAAAAGCAACAGCGTGGGCTTGCCAGGATTGGGGTATTGCCGATAAAAGCAAGTGCCCCGTCCAGGCAATTCAACAAATACCCCGGTGGGGGCAAAGTGGGACTGGCTTGTCTTTATCTTATCATCGCTACGCACAGGCACTGCTGTATTCATGCTCACTCCGGAGACCGTTTGCTTCACGCTTCGCTCTGGAAGCAGGTCTTTTATGGCTGACATTATAGAATCCCCTCGCCCCAATTTTGTATCAAATAAAGCTGCCCTGCCACAGGCGACGGCGGACAATACTTGTTACAAATCAAGGAACAGCCAGATAGGTGCATTACCTTTGAGCAGGTCAGTGTTTCGCTCTTGTTTCAAGTGCCGCAAAGGTTTGATCCACGATTTGTTCGGGTTGCGCACAAGAACGCTGGTTAATGAGCGTCGGCCCCAAAAAAGGTCCTTTGATAGATAGAAAAGGGGACCGAGAAAAAAGGGGACGGAGGGATTATTGTTATTTCCCTCCGTCCCCTTTATATTGTCCCCTTTATAGTCCCGTCTACGCTTTAGGGTTAAGGGACTCAGATCGATTTTCTTTCAACCACCGTTTGAGCAATAAGCACTTATTACGCCCCAATGGCACTCCTACTCCACTCGGGCGTACGATTTGAATCAGTCTATAGTTTCGTTGACAACAAAGGATAATCATGACTTGGAATAAAATTTTTGGTTTTTTTGTTGGCAGCTTAGGCACCTGCTTTAGCTTGAGCGTTATCTTATTTGTCTCAAGCGGGAAGATAACTAATAATGATGCATATAAAATGATGAATGCGTCTATAATCATAACCGGTATGCTTACTGCCATACTTTCAATCTTTGTTTATAAGGGTATAGCCTGGAGTCATACAATACTTTGTGCAGTCACTGTGTTTGTGCTTATCATTTTTGTTGGCTTATCCATATTAGACTTTCGTTTAGAGGGGGCAACGATTCAGCGAATATTCGGCGCATTATTTTTTTATGCCTCAATGCTTTTAGTACCCGGGTTCTTTTTAACGGTATTACGGCACCCTGATGTTAAAAGGGACTTTAATAAATAGAGAATGCTGAAGGTTTTGACGGAAATAACAATCATTTATACTGCACTTTATCGCCGACTCCTTTTCTTATTTCCTCACGATATGCCTACAGCGCTATGCGCGCTGAAGTAAGGCGATACAGCCTGCTTGCCCTGCCAATCACTACCCCAAGCCAGATAAAATCCAACGCTACAGCAAGCGCAGTGATGGGTGTTGATTTAAGGGCAAAAACAGACACAACTAACATCACCAAGGCAATCAAGTGAAAACAAAACTGCCAGGACGACTGCGCCTCGGAGATTATCTCGCGCATGTTCGGCAGTGTTTTTAATTGCTCAAAGTTAGTCATACACTGGCGCTGCAAATGAAGAAAGGCAAGAAAGGGAACAATCTTCTGCAGCATACCCATAATAACCGAGCAGGCAAAACCATAGATGGCTAGCAAACCTATCACCATATTCAGCTTTAAGGAAAACGCCACATACTCTCCGCTCTGCCATAGCGCTAGCTTTACCAACACTAATAGAGAAACCAAAATAATATTCAACAATGCCAGGCGCCAGAAATAAACCGTCAAATCACGTATCTTTCGCTTTCGTTTAGTCAGCAACCACAGTGAATAAATCGCGTAGGTGAGTACCAGAAGAATCAACATCAAGGTCAAAGCAATTTGTAAGGTTTCATTGGACACAAAGGTCAGCAAAACCAAGAAGGTAAAAATTAATGTCGGCAATACTTTCGCCCATTTTTCTGGGTAAGGCGGGGTAACATGAAACATTGGAATAACTTGATAGCTCACCCCGATAACCAATAGCATCACCCAGCCAAACAAACCCCAGGCAAGATGAATATAGGTCGTATTGGAAAAATCTACGGCTTCACCGTAGCCAAGATAAGCGCTTGCTCTGAGCAAACCAAAAACAATAGTTATTAATAAAGAAAGCGCTGCCAGGCGAACAGTATAAATAGATGCGCCACCACTGACTCGATGAATCAAGAGTGAGCCTAAAGCAAAAAGAAAGATGGAAAACGCGGTAATTAATAAAGGGATGGCCATATAAAACAGCTGGTAGCTCTGCTCAAGAAACCCACAAACCAAAAATAGTATCCCGAAAGATAACGGCAAATGAACGAGCGTGGCAACCAGGCTTGCTTTGGGAATAGGCTCGCCGCTGATAACCGGCAAAAGCTGAAATAGCGCACCAAACATTACCATCACCATAAAACCCAGCGTGAATAGATGTGTGACTGCCAGCAGTGTGGGCGTCCATTGGGAGCTTAAACCAGTGTCGCCACCTAGCATCAAAAATACCGCAGCTAACACACCCAACCAGGGTGCGGTATTAAAAAAACGGAATGGAATATGAAGGGGAGGAATGTTATCAAATGACAGCCCTTCCATTCTCATAAAACACCCTCCTCTTTTAATACATTAAAGTCTTCTTTGAAATAAACAATAATTTCATAGGCTGTCGAATCACCCTCTTTGACTTCATACTCCAGGGAAAGCCCTTTGCAAAATTCAAACAGAGGATAGGGAATGCGCCGATGCAGCAGACGAAAATATTCGCCGCGCTCAAGTTTGACGAGAATCGCCGTAGATATTTCAAAGGGCTCTGGATGCTCCATCTCGCTGGCATCCAGAACGTGTTCAACTAACATAATACTGTCAGACCTGTTTTAGTAGCTCTGAGGCATCAGGAACAGACCGCTCAATCATCGGATAAAGTATCTGTTCTTCTTTCATGTTGTGCTGTTGCATTAACATCATCAGTGTTTCCGACAAACCCAGGTATTGCTGTTTATCTTTCGCCTTTACTGCATCGTCAAGTTGGGAAACTAACGCCCGCATTTGCTCATGCTCGGCACGCATCATTTGTGTGGGCCCCATCGGGCCATTTACTGCTTCAATGGCGGGAAATAATATACCCTCTTCTTTTACGGTGATATGCGTATCCAGCTTTTTGGCAAAAGCCTGCCATGCTTGTTCAGCGGCAGACCAATCCCCTTTCGCGGCGGCCTCCTCGGCGTTTGAAAATAGCTCATCACACTCACGGTGATTTTGTTGCATCGTTGCGGTTAAAGCTGCCATATAATAATTCCCAATAGCTTACAGTTTTAATATCTCAGTATCATAGTAGGTTATTTCGATGATTTCAGTGATCAGTATCAATCCGCTCGTAACTTACTCGGTTAATGCCTGTCTCGATGCCGGATGTGGCCTCCGAACCAATGTTAAATTTAATGGTGCGGGGGCCGCTTGTGCCCTCTTTTAGGTGCACCCTACGGTTTCATCGCCTCTTCTGCGGCAATAAAGCCAAAGGTCATGGCGGGCCCGATAGTGCCACCGGCGCCCGGGTAGGTTGATCCCATCAGCACAGCGCTACAGTTTCCCGTTGCGTACAAGCCCTGAAGCGGCTGATTTTCCTGATCCAGAACCCGTGCCCGATCATCAGTAATCACGCCACCTTTTGTTCCCAAATCTCCAGGCCATACTTCAATCGCATAAAATGGCCCTTTTTCAATTGCATCAAGACAGGGGTTAACACCCTCGGCTTTCACGGTGTAATACCGGTCTTGGGCGCTCTCGCCTCTGTTAAAATCAGGATCTACACCTTTTTTGGCATTAACATTAAATCGCTGCACTGTATCGGTAAGGCCCTGGACATCCAAGCCCATTTTTTCGGCCAAATCAGGCAGTGAATCTGCTTTGTGAATCCAGGATTTTAGTCGCTGAGATAACACGCTATCCGGCTGATTTTTACCCGGCATTAGTGGCCCGACAGGATATTTATCCCGATATTTTTTATCAAATATAAGATAACAAGGAATCGCCGAGCCATCAGTATTGGCGGCGTAAATAGCCTTACCAACATCATTATAGGGCGCGGCTTCATTCATAAAACGCTGACCTTTTTTATTGACGATAATCCCGCCGGGAAGGTTTTTCTCATAAATAACCAAACGTAGAAAGGGCTCCTTGGGAACCTTAAATACTGGGCTCCACCAGGAATCATCCATCAGTTTGAAGTTCAAACCCAGCTTCTCGCCAATGGCGATTAAATCACCGGTATTAGTTTTAGTTCCGGCCGTCCACTGACTGCCCGTTGGCGCTTGCTGATATTTTTCTCGTAATGCAGAGTTTTGCTCAAACCCTCCCATCGCAAGCAGCACACCTTTGCGAGCTCGAATACGAAGCTGCATACCATCACGTTCTATGCTTGCACCCACCACTCTGCCCTCTTCAACAATAAGCCCTGTCAATTTACTTTCCAGCCAGAGCGGAACATTGCGATCCATCAGCGATCGCCGTGCCATGCCAATAATGGCGCCACCAAGAGTAAGTCGCGTTGGTCTCCTGCCCTTAAGTCGCGCACGAAAGTTAAACAGGTAAGACATCAAGCCTTTAAATATAATCCATAATCCTTCTGCCTTACCCTCCATCAAGGGTTTTCCTTGTCGCGCCAGCACGGTCAAAAAACCGAAAATGTAATAATCGTAATCGTGAAGGTTTTGATGTATAAATTCATCACCTAACAACAGTCCTTCAAACACACAAGGCTCACAGGAACGTCCCCCAAATTTTCCACCTGACAGTTCAGGGTAATAATCAGGGTACTCCTCGATCGTTTGAAATTTAAGATGCGTATGCTGTAAAAAATATTCCATCATTCGCGGAGCAGATTCCACGTAGGCCTGAAGGCGTTCTGAACTGGAACTTCCAGCGGTTATCGTCTCCAGGTACTTCATTGCTTCCGCTGCAGAATCGGCCATTCCCTTTGCTTTCATACAGGGATTATCGGGCACCCAAATAACACCACCGGACAAGGCTGTTGAGCCCCCGTAGACACTCGCTTTTTCAATAATGAGCGTATCAGCTCCGAGATCATGCGCTCGAATTGCAGCAGCCATGCCTCCGGCACCCGAACCGACCACTAAAAAATCAACCGTCTTATTCCAATCCATCTATCGCTACTACCCCGCGCCGAGTTTTTATGCCACTAAAGTTAAATGTACACTTCAAAATCACATAAGACTAACGCTACTTGAAAAGCAACAGGATGCCAATACTACAATTAGCGCATATGGCGCCCTTAATTAGTGCCCGTCCAGAAATTAGACAAAGAGATCCTGGCCAACGCAAATCTTGCGACTTAAAGGCCTTGAAAAGTCCTAGGAGCCAGATTTGCGTTGGCTAGGAGCGAACTTAATTTTCGAAAACTTCCGGTTTCTGGTTAGGCGCTAATTAGATCAACGAACAAGAGATGGGCCGAGCTGTACGTATAGGAAACACTGATTTGGGTCTGCTTCCTCCGCTCCAGTGCGGAACTTGAGCGGAGGGTTCAGGGGAATGGAAAAATGGAGGCGATAATCACAGCCAACCCGATAGAAACTTATTAACTATTGCCAAGCAGCCGTCAATGTAGGCTCCAGCTGGCTCCTGATATCTGCTGGTATAATCTCACCCGCTCCTTGAGGTACTGCAAAGGAGCTCATTGCCGAGACGAGCAGATCAACCTGGGAATTCAGTAACACTTGCCCGCCGGCATGCATCTCATTCACTTCATGTTTTTCTGCCTTATACCAGTTTGCAAACTTAACTCGGTCGTCTGTACCCACCACGTTGACGATAAGATGGTTGGCATCCTGAGTAAACCAAAGGTTATCAGCACTAAGCCCTTCGCCAAAAAGTACTTTATCGTTTCCATTTGCATCAAAATCTTTGATGGTGTCTCTGCCATCACCAAGATAAAAGAAGTAGCTATCGTCACCTCCACCACCATTCAAGATGTCTGCCCCTGCACCGCCAGTCAACGAATCATGACCACCATTGGCAAATAATTTATCTTTGCCCTCATTTCCGAAAAGCTTATCTGAGCCTCCTCGACCAACTATTTTATCGTTGCCCAGCCCGCCATAAAGTAAATCTTTACCCTTACCACCATCAATCAGATCGTGACCATCACCACCAACGATGGTGTCACGACCCCGCAGTCCACTCATCGTATCGTCGCCCGACGTACCCATTAGCTGATCGTTTTCGTCGGTACCGGTTATGACGGAAGTAATTACAGAGGAATCAACAACAAAGTCGGCAGCGCTATCAACACTCAATCCGCCCTCATCGGTTGCGGTGAACACTATGGTTTCCATACCACTCCAGCCATCGGTAGCACTACTGATGGTGGCGATGCCGCTTTCGACACTGACGCCAATATTGCCATGGCCGCTGCTGGCGTAGATGAGATGAGCATCACTGGTTTCGATGTCTTCGAAAAGAGAATTTAAATCGATAGTGTAATCTGCAAAGTCTTCCTGGAGGTTTTGATCGGCTAAGGCAGTAGCCGTTGGCGTATCATTGTCCGCTGCCACCACAAAGTCAGCACTGGCATCGACACTTAAACCACCTTCGTCTATGGCGGTGAAGATCAGCGTTTCACTGCCGCTCCAGTCCGCTGTTGCACTACTAATAGTAGCGATACCATTGAAAATACTGACTCCAATGTTGGCGTTAC
>JAUXDF010000012.1 GCA_030618505.1 Spongiibacteraceae bacterium
ATTGCCACCGGAACTGACAAGCCTATCCACTTGGCACCTTCTGTTGCCTCGGTTATTACCCAGGAAGATATCAGAAATATGGGGGCCACGGATCTTGATCAGGTATTAGAGAGTGTCCCTGGCTTGCACGTCAGCAGATCATTCAATCGTTTGAACAGTATTTATTCCGTGCGCGGTATCCATACCTCTCAAAACCCACAGATGTTGTTGATGATTAACGGCGCAAAAATTCTTAACGCCTTTACGGGTGGGCGTCCCACGGCTTTTCGAATGCCGGTTGAAAATATTAAACGGATCGAGGTGATGCGAGGGCCTGGCTCTGCGGTATACGGAGCTGATGCTTTTTCGGGGGTGATCAATGTGATTACCAAGGACGGACAATCAATCGATGGTACTGATGTAGGTGTCCGAGCCGGCTCATTTGCTACCCGAGAGCTGTGGTTGCAGCATGGGCAAAAAATGGGGGGCTGGGATTTTGCTTTTAGCACGGAGTATAGCGAGAGTGATGGCGACGATGACAGAGTGGTAAGCGAGGATTTACAATCGCAGTTAGATAATGACTTGTTTCCTGTTTTTTATCCTGCGCTGCCAGATGATGCGAGCCTGGCGCCGGGGCCTATCGAAAGTCGCTATGAGATGCTTAATAGCCATATTAAACTGAGCAACGAGCACTGGGATATTGGGCTCTACGCCTGGAACCTTTTTGAGGCAGGGCAAGGCCCCGGAGGTGCACAGGCGCTGGATTCAGAGGGTGAGGTTGAGACCAATTATTACTTGTTAAATGCGCATTACCGCTGGGCGCTGGGCGGTAATTGGGATGCAGATCTTAATTATATCTCCAGCTATGGTGATGAGGATGGCGAATTTGTTCTGCAGCCTGCGGGTGCGGGTTCCCTTATTGGGCCTGATGGCAACATTCTTTCTGGTAATCCACTGACGGCAATACCGGTTACTTTCAGTGAGGGGGTCTTGGGTCAACCGAGTGCCAAGGAGACAAGTAACAAGCTGGAACTTACCACCTTCTATAATGGCATGGCGGGGCATTTGTGGCGTACATCTTTTGGTGGAGAGCTACAGGAAGGAGATGCGAAAGAGCAGAAAAATTATGGCCCTGGCGTGTTGGGAAATGTTCAGCCCTATGATGTTATTGATGGCACCTTGACTGATGTAACCGGTACAGAAAACATCTTTGTTGAATATCCAGGCCGGAAAATCTGGTTCTTGTCTCTACAGGATGAATGGCAATTTAGTGAAGACTGGGTGTTAACAGCGGGTTTGCGTTACGATAACTATTCAGACTTTGGTGATACTATTAACCCGCGTATCGCGCTGGTATGGGCGACCACTTATAATCTCACCAGCAAGTTTCTCTACGGAAGAGCCTTTCGAGCCCCCTCGATTGCAGAGCAGTTTGCAATGAATAATCCCGCTATTATCGGCAACCCTGATCTTGACCCCGAAACCATTGATACTATCGAGTTAGCTTTTGATCATCGACTTTCCGCTGACCTGGGGTTTACCTATAATATCTTCGCTTATGAAATAAATGATCTTATTGATTATGTTCAGACTGATTTGGGCTCTATAGCCGAGAATGCCCGTCAACAACGAGGGCATGGTTTTGAGGTGGAAGCCAATTGGCAAATTACCGAGCAGCTACATTTATTGAGTAATTATTCCTGGCAGCGCTCTGAAGATAAAGGCAGTGGTGCAGATATTGCTGATGCACCCGCCAGACAGTTTTATCTGGCGGGTGTTTGGGCCTTCGAGGAAAACTGGCTGGTTAGCAGTCAGCTCAATTGGGTGGCTGGTCGGGAGCGGGCAGTGGGTGATCTGCGCGATACCGTTGATGACGACTTGAGGATAGATCTTTCATTGCGCCGATTGAATCTGTTTAGATATTGGGAGGTCGCTTTGTCGATAACAAATCTGCTGGATGATACTATTTCTGAACCCAGTGATAGCGGGGTAAATGGGCTTGCCGCTATTCCTGGCGATTACCCGATGCCCGGGCGTAGCATTCTGGGCGAAATTCGCTACCATTTCTGATGATTAAATCAGAACCAGAGCCAACATCAAAGCAACCTGAACGTAAGCGACAACAGGTTACCAGTCGTCAGGAACCCTTTGTTGATAAGACGGCGACAAAGTTATGGTATGAAAAGCCTTCGACAGACAATCCTTATATAAGTGAGCAGCATTATTGTCATGGTTATGAGCTGAAACAGTTGATGGCACAGTGCAGCTATGCTGATGTGTTATATCTGCTCTTTCGTGGCGAGTTGCCCGACAAAGGAGAGCGACGGGTATTTGAGTCTTTAATGATTGCGCTGATGAATCCTGGTCCGCGCCACCCGGCGACAAGGGCTGCGATGAATCTTGGGGTTGGAAAAACCGACCCCTTGCATATCCTGCCGGCTAGCTTGCAAATCACTTCTGGTAAATATAAAGGTGCTGCAGAGATCGCAGAAATTAGTCGTTTTCTGCGAAAAAGCAGGCGAAAAACACCAAAGGAAGTTGTTGATCTGTACCGAAATGATTTACAGCAGCCGGAGGATTCTGGTGTCGATTCATGGAGCGTAATACCCGGTTTTGGCCGTAGTTTTGGGCAGGCAGAAATATTTCCTCAGAGTATCGTTGATGAGATTTTGGCCTATGGTGAAGAGCTGGAGAGTGTTTCCTGGGGGAATGAGCTGGCGGTGGAATTAGCTAACTATCAAGTAGGCTGGACAATGCCTGGTGTTGCCGCCGCTGTATTAAGTGATCTGGGTTTTCAGCCAAAAGTAGCCGCTGGGGTTTTTCAGATGCTTTGTGCGCCAGGTTTGTTGGCTCATGGGCTTGAGTTTGCCAATAAGCCGAGAACAGCAATGCCCTACGTGACGGACGATCATTATGAAATCAAAACAAAGTGATACCGCCTACTGGGATCAGCGGCGAGGGCGAATAAGTAGTACAACCGGTGGCTGGGTGATAGGCGAGGGTGTGTTTTGTCACGGTTATAATATGCTTGATGAGTTGCTAGGCGAGGTTTCCTACTTTCAATTGATGTTTCTTAGCACGCTTGGTCATCTGCCGGAAAGACGTTTGGCGGACTGGGTAGAGGCGACCTTTATGTGTCTTAGCTGGCCCGATCCGCGAATCTGGTGTAATCAGGTGGGTGCTCTTGCGGGTGAAGCGAGAACAACACCAGCGTCTGCCGTAACAGCCGGTGTATTAGCCTCTGATTCTGAAATGTATGGCAGCCGTACATTTTTAGAGGGCATGCGTTTTATTCAGCAAGCCTGTTCGCAGTATCGTCAAGGTCACAGTATTGAGCAGATTATTGAGGATGAACTGCGAAAGTATCGTGGCAAACTTAATATTATGGGTTATGCCAGACCCATCGCCAAAGGTGATGAGCGAGTAGTGGCGATTCAGCGGGTAACGGATAAGCTGGAGTTTGATCGGGGAGAGCATCTTACTCTGGCCTATGCGATATCGGATTATTTGCTGGAGCGCTTTGGTGAGAGTATGAACATCGGTGGTTATGCATCTGCCTTTATGTCAGATCAAGGTTATAGCCCCGATGATGTTTATCTGCTCAGTACCCTGTGTGTTTCCAGCGGAGTGATGGCCTGCTACGTTGAATATCGCAATCGCCCCGTTGAAGATTTTTTACCCCTGCGCTGTGACGATATTGATTATCAGGGGGTGCCACTGAGAGAATTACCTGAACACTGGGACAGAGATTGAATAACTTCGCTTAGAGGTTCTGGTTTGGAAAGGTGGTAGCCCTGGGCGAAATCAACGCCCATTTTACTGATTACTTTAAGAATATCGGCATTTTCAACAAATTCGGCAATGGTTTGTAAGTTAAGCACATGACCAATTTCGTTGATGGAGCGCACCATCTCATAATCGATCGGATCTTCCAGCACGCCTTTCACAAACATACCGTCAATTTTTAAATAATCTACTGGTAGTTTTTTCAAGTAAGCAAATGATGACATGCCGCTGCCAAAATCGTCCAGGGCAAATTTACAGCCCAATTCCCTGATAGCAGAGATAAAACCACCAGCCCTGATAAAGTTGCTGATGGCGGCGGTTTCAGTGATTTCAAAACAGATGCGATTGGGTGCCACATCGGTTTCCCGAAATTGTGCGGCGATAAAGTCATAGCAGGTATCATCACACAGTGATAGTGCGGAAAGGTTGATCGAAAAATGTGAGATATGGTTAAAAAGATCAGGGTGTTTGGAAAGTTGTTGCAAGGAGTTTCGTACCACCCACTGATCGATTTGCTTCATCATATTATAACGTTCGGCAGCACCGAGAAACTGACCGGGAGCGAGCAGCTGGTTATCCTCATCGCGCATCCGAATCAGAATTTCATAACTGGAAAGCTGATTGTTGTTACTGCTACTGTTACTGCGGATGGGACGAATTTCCTGGCAGTAAAGTTCGAATCGATTTTCTTTTTCTGCGGTAACCAGTTGATTGATTACCTTCATCTCGCTACGACGCTGTACCAGTTCGGAGTCATCATCGCTATAGACATGAACGCGGTTGCCACCATGTTCTTTGGCGATACGACAGGAGGCCTCAGCGGCTGCCAAGGTATCCAGAATATCCATGGAGTACTGGTTAATACTGACAATGCCAACGCTAATGCCAACGCTATAGTTAGTTCCTTCCCAGTGGAAATGATAATCTTCTATGGATTTGCAAATTTTTTCAGCAATGCGAATAGCTGCATGAGCAGGGCAATGTCTTAATAGGATACCGAATTCATCGCCGCCGAGTCGGGCGATAATATCACTGGTTCCTCGCACCTGGCGGGAGATAATATCCGACAGTTCCTGAAGTAGCTTGTCTCCAGCAGCATGACCACAGCTGTCATTAATATGTTTAAACTGATTCAGATTCAGGTGACACAGGTTGTGCTCTTCGCTGCTACCCTGGGTTTCCCCTAGGGCATTTTTTAATTCATTGTCAAAGGTTTCACGATTTCTAAGGCCGGTTAGATTATCGTGACTGGCATGATAGGACAGTTGTTGCTGCATTTGCCGTGCTTCAGTGCTGTCACGGAACACCATGACGGCCCCCGCGACTTTTTGATAGCGATCACGGATAGGGGATGCCGAATGCTCTATGACGAGCTCATGTGCATAACGATTGCGAAGAAAAATATTGTTAGTGTTTTCAATAGTGCGTGATTGTACCAGGCATTGTTCAAGCGGATTGGTTGCGGGTGTTCTGGATATCTCATTATAGGTTTGAAATATATCCGTTAAAGGTTTGAGGTGTGCTTCCTCGTTGCTCCAGCCTGTCAGTTTCTCTGCTACGGGATTAATGTATTGGATGTTTCCCTGGGCATCGGTGGTAATAACACCATCGCCAATAGATTTTAGGGTGACGAGTGCGCGCTCCTGTTCTTCCGATAGTTGTTTCTGTCTCTCAATAAACTGCTGATTACTGATGATGTAATCTTCTCGGTGAGCGGCAATGTTACATACCTGTCTAAGCTGATTGGCTCGAAAGGGTTTGGAAATAAAATCAACGGCACCTTTTAAAATTAGTGTGCTGGCTTTTTCTGCAGAGCCAAACGCTGTCATCATCACCACCGACTGGCTTGGATTGATGCGCATGATTGATTCGAGTACTTCCTCGCCGCTGAGTTTCGGCAGCATTAAATCGAGTAATACAATATCGTGTTGTTTTTCCTTCCAGGCATTCAGGCCGCTGAGTCCATCGCTGGCACTTTCAATATCGAAACGGTCTTTGAGTATTCTTTCTACAATAGTGACAGTGTCATCATAATCTTCAATGACCAGGATGCTGGTTTTTTGTGGTTCGCTTTTCTGGTCAATAAATTCTGTTTGTATGATTTCAGGTAGTTTTAAATAGTTTTCGAAAGGTAGAAAAAGATTAGCCTCAAATTCTTTTGCTGTCGCCTCGGCGATGCGCTCACTAAAGGTAGTTGAGATAATAATGATCGGTGTGCTGGCAGCCGATTTTAATACACCGGAGCGGATCAGGCGGGTAAGTCGCCAGCCGTCGATTTGGTCAAGATCGATATCCGTGATGATAAGATCAAATGCTTCACTGTTAAGAATTTCAATCGCACTGAGCCCGTCCTTAGTTTCGCTGATCTGTGTAATCTCGATAGTTTGCAGAGCATTTTTGAGTAATTGCCGCTGTTCAATATTTTGATTGATTATTAATACGCTTGGGTTTTTATGCATTGCTGTCTCAAAAGGTAATTCTTAATAATTCTAAACTCGGAGTTTCATAAGCATGATAAGTTTAGTCCCGAATTTACTTCTGCGCGAACTCAAGTCCAAAAAAACCTTTAATATCCTCATCTTGAGCGAGTATCTAACACTTTTGGGTAGTGGTGATAGTGTGAGGACTAATAAATATCAAGGTGAAGTCAGTGTTTATTATAAAAATGAGGCGCAGTTATTATATGGCCTGATAAGCAGGTATCGTTTTAATTGGAGGCGGGGGTGAAACAGCGTTTATTCAGGGCCACAAAAGTGGAGTTTAGTTAGTGCCCATCCAGAAATTAAACAAAGAGATCCTGGCCAACGCAAATCTTGCGACTTAAAGGCCTTGAAAAGGCCTAGGAGCTAGATTTGCGTTGGCCAGGAGCGGACTTAATTTTCGAAAACTTCCGGTTTCTGGTTGGGCACTAATTAGCGTTATGCCGATGTTCTCGACAATTTTACGCAGTGCCGTTTGTTCATATAAACAGTCCAGGCATTTCATTATTGAGGTGGAGAAGTTTTACTAAATGCAGGGTAGCTTTTCACTTGTTTCAGGAACTCTTCCAGTTTGCCAAAGCCATTCAGGCTTATGCGCTCTCTGAATAAAGCCCAATCAAGAAAACAGGCCAAGCGTAATTCGCTATCTTTGTAGGGAGTCTGCATAGGTAGTGTTAGTGCATTGAGTTCCTCAAGGCCACTGTGTATCCGCTGCTGCTGTCGCTGTAAATATTGACTGTCCGCTGGCGTGAGAGCATCTTTTTCCAGAAAAAACAAATTGATCGCCGTATCCAGCAGGGTATTGACCAGACAGAATAAATCGTAATCTTCTATTTGTGGTAAGAAATCATCACCGGCTCTATTGCGCAGGTATTTAATAATGGAGCTGGAATCGGATAACTTTAGCTCACCGTCTTCGAGGTAAGGTACACGCTGTGTTGGGGAGAGCTTTGCGCTGGCTGCTGCATCAGTTTCGACAAATTCACAGAGCTGCTCAGTTTCTAGCCCCGCTTCCAGTATAGCAATGCGACAATGACGCACAAAAGGGGAGGTATAGCTGCCATATAGTTTCATAAAAACCCTCAGGAAAAGTATATTTCATCGCCGTTTTACCCGTTACCGGATCTACAGTAGCATTGTTTAATCCGGTTTTGGAAACTTGTTGATTTTTTAAAGGTGAGTGTTGTTGTCTATCTAACAGATGAAGTAAAATCTCCGTTCGCTGATATCGGAACTCAGTGCCGACACATTAGGAACGTTTAGGTCATTGCCTAAATTTGTATACGGATATAGTAAGGAGCAGTACCGTGCGTTTAGACACCATCACCCATCTTGTTTGTAAGCTAATCGGTAAGCAGTATACCCCCATCATTGATGTTGCAATTTACAGCTTTGAGGCAGATATGGCGGTTAAGTTTACAGAGAGCCAAATCGGACATCTGGCCAGCAAATCGCGATCTCTCTACGATCAGTATCGAAAGGAAGTTTTTGAAGGTGATGACAACCCTTATACCTTTATAGAGCGCCAGGAGCTTATAAAATACCATTTGCACGGCAAGGATCTTTCGCTCTATGTTTCAACGCTGGATCTTGGCTGCTAGGTTTGCGGTTACCCGCACCCCTTACCTGTGGCTCAACTCTTTCCTTAGACGTGCCTTACAGCACTTGCTCAATTTATAGCCTGGCTTGTGTGGGCATCATCGAGACTAAAAAGAAGTAAATATCTTGTTGCCAGAGGTCTATTTAGAGTAAAATACGCCCCCCAAAAAATTATGTTTAGGCATTTTGGTTTTCTGTTGCCGACAGTGGACGCCCAAGGCTCCTGGGGATATTTGAATAGGGCATAAAAGTTTCTAAGCTGTTGAATTTAATTAAGAATATTAAACTTTCAAATTGTGCGTGTTTAGCAATGCCTCACTTGAATTCAGGTGTAAGCAAGCTTAAAAACAGGGTAAAGTATCGTTCTTTTTTTTAGATAAAATTTGATTTCTGCCTTCAGATTCGTTTTAAATGGCAGAGATATACGCATCAAAAATAAGAATAACCCTCCTTTTTAGCTGGAATACTCCAAAAGAAGGTGCATTACTAGATCGTTTTTATAACAGTTGCGACATTTTGTTGTGATCAAGTGCTGTTCGCCTCAGGTTTTTAACCTGAATAGATACAGCTTGTTGGAGAGAATTTGTATGACCGATGAAATAACCGTTAAAGCAAAGCTGGTGCAACCCGGAAAAACCGGGCTTTACGATCCAGCTAATGAAAAAGATAGCTGTGGCGTTGGGTTTGTGGCCGATATGAAAGGCCGCCCCAGTCACGATATCGTGCTTGAAGCGGTTCACGCCCTCGAACGTATGGATCATCGTGGTGGTACTGGCTGTGAATGTAATACCGGTGATGGTTGCGGAATTATGACCGCAATGCCCGACAGCTTTTTCCAGAAGATAGTAAAAGAAAAATTTGATATCCAGCTGCCAGAAAAAGGTAGCTACGCGGTGGGTAATGTATTTTTACCCAACATAGAAGAAGAGCGTGCGCACTGCAAAGCTGAAATCAAACGAATCGTTGAAGAGCGCGGCCAAAAGCTTGTCGGCTGGCGTGATGTGCCGGTTGACCCGGTTAAAGGCGATGTTGGCCCAACTGCTCTGGCCGCTATGCCAACCATTGAGCAGTTGATTATCGTTGCCGCTGATGGTCTCGAAGGTGAGGCGTTTGAGCGCGAGTTATATATTATTCGCAAGCTCAGCACTCGCACACTTCGTCATCAGTCCGAGCGTCCTGAAGCAAGCATGTTTTTCATCTGCACCTTGTCCTCCAAGGTTATTGTTTATAAAGGCATGCTGATAGGTTCGCAGTTAATGGATTTTTTCCCTGACCTGTCTGATACCAATTATGAAGCTCACCTGGCGATGGTGCACTCGCGCTTTAGTACCAATACTTTCCCATCCTGGTGTCGTGCGCAACCTAATCGTTTTATGAGTCACAATGGTGAGATCAATACTCGCCAGGGCAACATCAACTGGATGCACGCCCGCGAAGGTGTGGTTCAAAGCAAATTGTTTAATGATGATCTCGATAAACTATTTCCGATCGTAGAGCCTGATTGCTCCGACTCAGGTAGTTTCGATAACGTGCTTGAATTTATGTTGATGAATGGTCGCACGCTGCAAGAAGCGATCATGCTGATGATTCCTGAAGCCTGGCAGAATGATGAAGAGATGACACAGGATAAGCGTGATTTCTACGAGTTTAACTCAGTTATTATGGAGCCCTGGGATGGCCCGGCTTCCATTGTATTTACTGACGGACATTATATTGGTGCGGTACTGGACAGAAACGGTTTGCGTCCAAGTCGTTATTACATCACCCATGATGATAAGGTTATCATGGCTTCCGAAGTTGGTGTTGTGCCTGTTGATCCCGCCAATGTTAAATCAAAAGGCCGCCTGCGACCGGGTAAGATGTTTTTGCTGGACTTTGAAAAAGGCCGCTTGGTCGATGACGAGGAATTGAAGACGGAATTTGCTGCCTCTCGCCCTTACGGAGAGTGGCTGAAAAATCAGCGAGTAGATTTTTCTGATTTAAAAACCAGCGAAGAACCTCATGGCTTCTATTCGGAAACCTTGTTGAGCCGTATGCGTGCCTTTGGTTTTACCACTGAAACTCTGCAGTACATGCTCTTGCCTCTGATTAAAGATATGCGTGATCCTGTTGGCTCAATGGGTAATGACAGTGCCTTGGCCTGTTTATCTGACAAGCCTCGGGTGATTTATGATTACTTCAAGCAGCTGTTTGCCCAGGTAACTAACCCGGCTATCGACTCGATTCGAGAAGAAGTGGTTATGTCCCTTGAGTGTTATATCGGGCCTGAAGGTAATTTAATTGAGACTACCGAACAGCATGCTCACCGCTTGCGCATTCCACATCCAATTCTTTCGAACGAGGAAATGGCTGCGCTGCGCCACATCGATTATCAAGGCTGGAAGTCAAAAGTTATTGATATTACTTATCCCAAATCCGAGGGTAAGGCGGGACTGCAAAGCACCTTGAACCGCATCAGTGAAGAAGCTAGCCAAGCGATTGTAGAAGGCTGTAGTGTAATCATTCTATCTGATCGCGCCGTTGCCAAAGATCGTGTTCCAGTTAGTACATTGCTGGCTGCCGGTCGTGTTCATCACCATCTTGTTGCAACGTCAGAAAGAACCAAAATCGGTATTGTGGTAGAAACCGGTGAAGCACGTGAAGTTCACCATCATTGTATGCTGATTGGTTTTGGTGTTGATGCGATCAACCCATACCTTGCCTTTGAAGCTTTGTGGCAATCCCAGCGTGACGGTTTGTTGCCGGGAGAGCAGTACGAAAATGACGACAGTATCGTTGCTTTGTACCGCAAGTCCGTTGCCAAAGGCATGCTAAAAGTCATGGCGAAAATGGGTATTTCTACGGTTCAGTCCTACAAAGGCGCACAAATTTTTGAGGCGGTTGGTATTGCTAGCGAAGTTATTGATCGCTGTTTTGTTGGCGCACCAAGCCGTGTAGAGGGCGTTAGTTTTGATGTGCTGGCTGAAGAGGCATTGCGCCGTCATGAGCTGGCCTACCCGGAGCGTGATCTGGACTTGATTCCAGTGTTGCCTAACCCCGGTGATTTCCAATGGCGCGCTAATGGCGAACGTCACATGTGGAATCCAGATACCATTTCTTCATTGCAGCATGCGACCAGTGAAAACAATCAGGATGCCTACAACCGTTTCTCAAAATTCTCCGACCAAGAGGCAACGCGCGGCAGTACCTTACGTGGCTTGATCAGTTTTAAAGCGGGCGGCAATGGTGCTTCGGTTTCTCTTGATGAAGTTGAGTCGGCAAAAGATATCGTTAAACGTTTTTGTACCGGCGCGATGAGTTTTGGTTCTATTTCTCAGGAAAGCCATGAATCATTAGCTATTGCCATGAACCGTTTGGGTGGTAAATCCAATACAGGTGAAGGTGGTGAGGATGCCAAGCGTTTTGAGACTCTCGAAAATGGCGATTCCAAGCGTTCAGCGATTAAGCAGGTTGCTTCGGGTCGCTTTGGTGTAACCGCGCACTATCTTGCCAATGCCGATGAGATCCAGATTAAAATATCCCAGGGCGCCAAGCCAGGGGAGGGTGGTGAGCTGCCCGGCAGCAAGGTGGATGATTACATTGCCAAACTGCGTCATTCAACACCAGGGGTTGGCCTGATTAGTCCTCCACCGCACCACGATATCTACTCTATTGAGGACATGGCGCAGCTGATCCACGACCTGAAGAATGCCAACCGTGAAGCACGCATCAGTGTTAAATTGGTTGCCGAGATGGGCGTTGGTACCATCGCCTCCGGTGTAACCAAAGCAAAAGCCGACCACATTGTTATTGCTGGTCACGATGGTGGTACAGGGGCATCGCCACTGACCTCTATCAAGCACGCCGGTCTACCTTGGGAATTGGGTATTGCTGAAACTCACCAGACTTTGGTGATGAATGATTTGCGCTCACGTGTGGTCTTACAGACTGACGGACAGCTAAAAACGGGTCGTGATGTTGCCATTGCTGCGATGCTGGGTGCAGAAGAATTTGGTTTTGCAACCGCACCACTGGTTACTCTCGGTTGTATCATGATGCGTAAGTGTCACTTGAATACGTGCCCCGTTGGTATTGCCACCCAGGACAAAGAACTGCGTAAGAAGTTTAAGGGCAAGCCTGAAAGTATTGTTAATTACTTCTTCTTTCTGGCAGAAGAATTACGTGGCATTATGGCCGAACTCGGTTTCCGTACTATTGAAGAAATGGTTGGCCGTAGTGACATACTGGAAATGGATTCAGCAATTGATCACTGGAAGGCCGATGGTATCGATCTTGCCGCTATTTTGACACCTGCTCAGAAGCCACATGATGATGTCATTTGCTATCAAACCATTGAACAGGAGCACGGACTTGAGCTGGCGCTCGATAATGAAATTATCAAGCAAGCCCAGCCTGCGATTGAAAAAGGCGAGAAGGTTAAAATTGAGTTGCCGGTTGTGAATATCAACCGGGTAGTCGGCACCATGCTTTCTCACCAGATTGCCAAGAAGTGGGGCGCTAATGGCCTTCCCGATGATACCGTTCACATCAAACTGAATGGATCCGCCGGTCAAAGTATGGGCGCATTTATGTCCAAAGGTATCACTATCGAAGTTGAAGGTGACGCCAATGATTTTATTGGCAAGGGTCTCAGTGGTGGACGTGTAGTTGTCTATCCACCGAAGGTCAGTACTTTTAATGCTGAAGAAAATATTCTGGTTGGTAACGTTTGCTTGTACGGCGCAACCTCTGGCGAAGCTTACTTTAGCGGTATAGCCGCCGAGCGTTTCTGCGTTCGTAACAGTGGAGCTAGCACCGTTGTTGAAGGAATAGGCGATCACGGTTGTGAGTACATGACCGGTGGTCGAGTGGTTGTGCTTGGTTCAACAGGGCGTAATTTTGCAGCCGGAATGAGTGGTGGTATTGCTTATATTTTCGATGAAGCCGGTAAATTTACCCCGCGCTGTAACATGGGTATGGTCGAGCTGGAAAAGATGGAAGCTAGCGAAGATATTGCCGAGCTTAAATCATTGATTGAAAAACATGCCGACTACACTGGCTCAGCAATTGCCAAGCGCGTACTGGCCGATTGGGACGCTTCATTAAGCAAGTTTGTTAAGGTTATGCCAACAGACTACAAGCGCGTGTTGTTAGAGCGTAAGCAAAAAGCGGCAGAACCAAGCAGCAAAAATTCCGCTGCAGCGGTTTAAGAGACAAGGCGGAGAGAGTAGATAATTATGGGTAAACCTACAGGATTTAAAGAATTTGCACGCGAGGCGGCTGAATATCGTGATGTTGATGTGCGCCTTGTTGATTACAAAGAACTCTATACCGAGGTCGATACCGAACGCCTGAAAACCCAGGCTTCACGCTGTATGGATTGTGGCGTGGCTTTTTGTCAGTCAAGCGATGGCTGCCCCGTTGCCAATGTCTGTCCCGAATGGAATGACCTGGTGTATCGTGATCGCTGGAAGGATGCCTTGGATCGTTTGCACAATACCAACAACTTTCCGGAATTTACCGGCAGAGTATGTCCAGCACCCTGTGAAGGTGCTTGTGTACTGGGCTCGGTTGATAAGCCGGTAACGATAAAGAATGTTGAATTCGCCATTGTCGAGCGCGGTTTTAGTGAAGGCTGGATTCAAGCGCAGCCGCCTACTTTCAGAACCGGAAAAAAAGTCGCCATTATTGGCTCCGGTCCTTCAGGCTTGGCATCGGCTGCACAGCTAAACAAGCTGGGGCATCAGGTAAGCGTTTATGAGCGTGCTGATCGTATTGGCGGTTTGTTAATGTATGGTATTCCCAATATGAAATTGGGTAAAGATGTGGTTGATCGCCGGGTTAAACTATTAAAAGAAGAAGGTGTTGAATTTGTTACCAATGCCAATGTCGGCGGCAAAGAGTCCGGCGACACCTCTATCGAAAAGCTTAAGCAAGACAATGACGCAGTACTGTTTTGCACTGGTGCTACCAATGCTCGTGACCTGCCCATTGAAAACCGTGAATTAAACGGTATTTATCCTGCGATGGAATTTTTAAAGGCCAACACCAAGAGCCTGCTTGATTCCAATCTCGAAGATGGCAATTTTATTTCCGCCAAGGATAAAGATGTCATCGTTATCGGTGGTGGTGATACCGGAACTGATTGTATCGGTACCTCAATTCGCCATGGCGCGAAAAACGTTATAAATTTTGAACTGTTACCGCAGCCTAGCGAAGATCGAGCGCCTGGCAACCCTTGGCCACTTTGGCCAAAAATCTACCGTGTTGACTATGGACACGCTGAAGCCAATGATCGTTTCGGTAAAGACCCCCGTGAGTATTGCATTATGAGCAAGGGGTTTATCGGTGATGACAATGGGAACCTAAAGGGCATCAAAACCGTCAATGTAGAATGGACTAATGTGGACGGTCAATTCTCCATGAAGGAGATTGAAGGCACTGAAAAAGTCTGGGATGCTGATTTGATTCTTTTATCGATGGGTTTTCTTGGGCCAGAGCAGTACGCTATTGAGCCGCTGGGTGTTGAAGTTGATGCACGCTCAAACTATAAGGCTGAATATGACAAATTCACAACGAATGTAGCCGGTGTTTTTGCTGCAGGCGATTGTCGCAGAGGTCAATCTCTGGTGGTATGGGCGATTGATGAAGGACGTCGTGCAGCCCGTGAGGTTGATAAGTATTTAATGGCGTAAATGTTAGTCTTGGATAACGCTTTAAAAACCTCCTTCGGGAGGTTTTTTTGTATTACAGTCAACGTAATTATTCAGCAAGGGTACAAAGTTCGTCATTCCGCTAGTCTTTTGGCCGAAAAGAGCGGTTCACTACCACTATAACAGTGACAGGGGTGTTCAAAGAGTGCTATTAGTAGTATTCTTAATAATACTATTAAAAGTATTATTGAGAGGTTAGCGATGAATAGCATTACAGCCAATGAGCTAAAATTGAAAGGAGTCACAGCTGTTGAATCTTGCTTAGAAGGCGGGGATGAAGTTGTTATCAGTGTAAGAGGTAAAAGCAAATACGTGGTGATGGATCTTGCCAAATATGAAAAGCTCAGAGAATACGAATTAGAAATTGCGTTAATGGAAGCGAAAGCAGATGTCGCTGCCGGTCGCGGTGTTAGCGAAAGTGTTGCGGACCACATGAAACGGATGACAGATGGCTTATAATATTATCTTCCCTGAAAGCTATAACAAACGAGCAAGAAAACTCTTACGTAAGCATCCAGAAATAATAAATCAATATCAAAAAACCTTAGAGTTGTTGGAGGTAGACCCTTACCACCCATCACTACGGTTACATAGTTTAGAGGGGCGATTAAAAGGGTTGTCGTCAGTGTCAATCAATATGAGCTACCGGATAGTGCTAGAGATGGTAATTAGTGACGATGAGATACTACTGGTTAATGTTGGCAGCCATGACCAAGTTTATTAGCGAAGAGCCTGTCCTGCATCCCGCTGTCGTCCTGCCTGCAAAAAACAAGAGCGCAACCAGGCTGCCAGCTACCCTTGGTGTTTACCTTAGTTATTTAGCTGGTCGCATAGTCAAATTACCGGTATCAATACGGAAAACGGCACACCAAATTTACCTTGGATTATTTTCTCACTCAGGAAGTTTTCGGAGATGATGCCTTTACACCAGCCATTGAGGCACCTGTTCCTTATTCATTAGGCGTTCGTATTACTAATAGCGGTATGGGGATAGCCAATAGCGTTAAGATCGAATCAGCACAGCCGAAAATAATCGAAAACGATCAGAGTTGTTGATGGATTTCACCATTATCGAAAGTTACTTAGAAGATCAACCAGCGGAAAAAACCTTATTGATCAATTTTGGTGATATCGATCCAGAAAATGTAATTTTGGGTCGCTGGGTAATGGAAACACGCTGTCTGGAAAATATATCGATTTTACCGCCACCTTTACACATGCAGATGAGCTAGGCGGGCAGTTAACTTCACTATTAGATGCGACACTATGTTCGAAAGAAATTTAACAAGCAAGCAGCAGCAATATTAAGGCTTATATTGGCTTATCAGCATAATAGTAACAGTAATGGACAATAATAACGTATATGTTATTATATGGAGTGATAAGGGAGATAATCTAAATGCCACTACCCGTTGTGGAGCGATCCGCAAAACTGTATGAAACGGAAGATGGTAAGGTGCCATTTAAAGATTGGCTTCTCCTTTTGAAGGATGGCCGAGCTCAGGCAAAAATTACCAAAGCAGTCACTCAAATGGAGGCAGGTAACTTTGGTGACAATAAACTCATTACCAGCGGAAATGGATTACACGAGCGGCGAATTGATTATGGCCCTGGATACCGAATTTACTATATCACTGAAGGTAACGAATTAATTATTCTGTTTGCTGGTAGTGACAAATCCGACCAGAAAAAGGTCATCAAACAAGCAAAAGGCTTTTTGTCGGATTTCCAGGTAAGAAAAAAGAAAGCACCCTGATACGGGTGACAATGAACATATTGCGAGGTAATCAGAATGCCTTTAACCAATGAATTCAAAGATACAGTGATGGAACTGTGCAAAAATGCAGACTACCGAAAAGGTTTGCTCATAGAAGCTCTGGAGTCCTACCTTGAAGGTGATATTGGAGTTGGCAATGCCATGCTTCGTGATTACCTGAATGGTACACAAGCATTCCCTGAAGTTGCTCAAGAGTTACAAATGCAGGAGGCTGGTGTTCGTCGTATGGTTAGCCCCAAAGGTAACGCAACAGCGACTAAACTGTTTCGTTTGTTTAAGGTATGTCAGCAACGGGAAGGTATTCGTTCTGCTGACGAATTTTTGAATCACGTTGCCTAAATGACGACTGTTGACGGCTATATAGAAGCGATTTGATCATATCCATGACTACAAGCCAAATCCTAATAGCTCGTCAGGACGGTAGTCTTTTGGCCGGAATCCAGTTTGCAGGACTCTGGATCCCCGACAAAACACACCTCGGGGATGACGAAAATGGTGGGTTTAGAGTGTTTGTTTCATTAAGCTAAATAAATTATCAGTAACCTTTAATTAATATCATTGGTTATACTGATTACAGGATTTCCATATTGTAGATGAATATTACAGAGAGGCTTTGTTATGCACCTGTTCTCATACCCCAGATTCACTGAGTTGTTGCTTGCCCCGGTTGCCGTTTGCTCACTTGTGGCGAGCATCGGTTTTTCTCCTCTCTTGTCCGCACTGGAAACAGATCTTCTTGAGCAAAAGGAAGGCTATCAGGGGAAAATTCTTGGGGCGAGAGTAGAAAAAGTGAGTGTTGTTGAGGGAGAGCGTATTAAACAGCTTACGGTATCAATTCCTAAGGCTAGCGGCCCGATTGAAGAGGTTATCGTTACTGCTAGAAGGCTTGACTCGACAGACCGTGAAAAACCCATATTTCAGATGAAACCTTATACGTTTATAAAAGATTATGATAATGATCGTTTTGGTTTGATTATTTATGTTGGCGAAAATAATCAGTTGCCATTCAGACTTTATTTTAAGGGCGAGCCTGAGCAGTAAATTGTTATAAATGTTTTATAGTATTTCCCGTCAGAGGAGGGGAGAACGTGGATGACAATATTGAATACACCCGCCACCTCAAGATACGCGATATCGGTCTTGATGCCGAGGGCTGCTATCTTATCGACGTTGATCTTGAAGCTATACATTTAAGTCGAGCTGGGCTGGTACATGGTGGAATGATATTTTCCCTGCTTGATGCGGCATTAGGTAGAACAGTAATGAGTCATGTAGGGCAGGGTTTTAGTTGCCCAACCGTCGAAATGAAAATTAATTATTTCAGGCCTGCCGCCGCAGGAAAATTGATTGCTAAAGGACGAGTGATTAATAAAAGCAAACAGCTTTGTTATGCCGAGGGAGAGGTGGTTAATGAGGAGGGCAAGTTGATTGCCCGATCTACTGGAACGTTCTTTATAAAAACATTGTAGCGAAAGGTGACAAAAACTTCTGGTTCCCATGCTCCAGCGTGGGAACCAATATCAGTTCCGCTCGTATGCATTCCCACGCTGGAGCATGGGAACGATGAACGATGGAAATGGCTACTCGCAGTATTTCTGGTGAGAGCTGAAAAAGGCGAATTCCATCATGCCCTGGCCAACATCATCACCGAAAGTAAAGGTCGCCGGGGTTTCCAGCAGTCCCCACATTTTTTCATTATCATCAGGTATTTTAAGTGTGACGCCCTGCACAACCAGTTCATCGCCTTGATACATGCCGTGGCGCCAGTCATCTTCAAGACCATAGCCGGTACCCACGGTTAAATAAGTTTGCAGCAAAGGTTTGCCTCGCAGCTCAATTGGGCCGCCGGGTGCATCAGGAAAGCGCACTATGCCCTCGCGAAGATGTGCCTTGTATGGCGCCGCTTCATCCCATATGTGATCATGCTCAGGGCGACCTAGCCACTCGGGCTCTTTACTGGGGTCTTTCCATATCTTCATGGCTTCTTCAATTGAGCGCTTGCCATCACTGGTCTCATTAATAATGTACTGAATAGCGTAGTCTTTGAATTCAACCGGAAAGTAATTCCACATGCCTTCCATGGAAGGGGTGCCACTGTGAATGCCCTGGGGCTCGGCTTCACCGACAGGGCGTACACCCCAGGATCGATCGCGACTGCCCATCCATTTGTCGGGTGTGATGTTGTATTGTTTATCACCAAC
>JAUXDF010000442.1 GCA_030618505.1 Spongiibacteraceae bacterium
CCGCTTCATCCACCATCAGTAAATCGGCCGAAGGTGTACTTCGCAGCAACTCATCCGGTGGAATAAACTGGATCAGACTATCACCGAGCTGCAGGGTATTTCTTTTTCTGGACAAGTTCAGCGCCAGGCCCGCATGACGAAAGAACGAAACCAGCGCTTCAACACGAGGAGCTGTGATAATAATATGTTGCTTGCCTTGCTTGAGTAACTCTGCAGCAGCATAACCAAGCGCAGCAGATTTGCCACGTCCCCGGTCAGCTGTAATGACCAAAGGGCGACGACGATGACCGGTCGCCACTTTTATGATTTGTGCAATCAGTTGCTGTTGATCCTGAAATAATGTATCGCTGATAGCATAGGATGCATCAGAAGATGATTTAAACGCCGGACTGGCATCTTCTTGCTTTTCAAAAACATCCCCCTGCTGGATCAGCCGAATTGCCCCCTCCTCGTTATTTATCTCTTCCCTCACAAGAGATAGAAAACGTGTCAAAAACCTTCTGCTAATTTGCTCGGGTTTAAAGGGGTGGATACAAAGACTTTGATAATCAGGATCAATATAGTCTGGCCAGTCACTCAATTGAGGCGCCAATAAGACCAGCAGCCCTCCTCCTCGCACAATACCACTCACCGCACCGAAGGCATCAGGATTAAAGCCGGCGTAGGCGTCATACACCACCAGATCGACTTCATTTCCCAGCAGTTGCTGAGCTTTTGATACCGCAATACAGTGGCGATCAGTCAAGGCAAGGTCAGTCACCCAGACCTGTGTTTCAATATCAGCAAACCCACCTTGTGTATCCATATAGCGATAACACCAGTCTCGCTCACCACAGACAAGCAACAGATAGCGATGATTGGCCTGTTGAGCCTGCTGCCTAAGTTCACGGATGGTATGAGGCTTATTAATTTGCATAGAAGGGCTAGCGACAAAAGAAATGAACTAAAGAGATTAAAGCAAGCCCCTGCGCTATTCAATCATTGGGGAGTCGTAACTTATTCCGCAAAGGCACAAAGTTCGTCATTCCGGCATTCTTTTAGCCGGAATCCAGTTTGCAGGACTCTGGATCCCCGACAAAACACTTCGGGGATGACGAAAATGGTGGCTTATTTCATTATGCTGATACGTTACGGGGGAGTCTTTAGCGTAAAACTAAAGCTTGTACCCACGCCCAATTCACTCTCCACGTCTATAGCACTACCGTGCAGGGCAATAATACGCTGGGTGATTGCCAGCCCCAGGCCGCTATGGCGCCCACTGCCTTGCGCACTATTGCTGGCGCGATAATGGGGCTCAAAGATATGAGACAGGTCTTTGGCGGGAATGCCACTGCCACTATCCTTAACGCAAATTTTGATACTTCCGGCTTGTGCTTCTAATAAGACTTGAATCTGGTCACCCTTAAGACAATGACGCCGGGCATTATCAAACAGATTGATAAGTACCCGCTCGAGCTTTTCAATATCAGCCATCACCATCAGGGAGGCATCCTTTGGCTGCACATCAAAGCTGATGTTTCCCTGAGGAAGATTATTAAATAAATCCTGAACCAACTCCGCAATTGCCACGGGCTCGAGTTTTAAGCGGACATCATCCCCATCAAGATGAGCCAACTCAAACAGTTGCTCAACCAGACGACTGGTCTGCTTGGCATTCTTTAAAGCCGTAGCCACCAGCTGCTGACTGTCGGTATCGCTTAATTCATGATGTTTTAACTGCCAGGTTTCAAGATAACCCTGCAAGGAAGCCAGCGGCGTGCGCAAGTCATGGGAGACATAGGAGATCAGCTCACGGCGAAGTTGATCGGTATTTTTGACCTTTTGGTATTGTTCCTTAAGCGTATTAGCCATTCGATTAAAGGCAATGCCGAGGCGACTCACTTCATCCTTGGGGTGTGCCTGCCACTGGGAAAAAATCAACTCTGCTTGCTCAAAACCCTGTTCATCCAGCTTTTGTACATCCTGGGTTAATCGCCTCAAGGGACGCGTCTGCATGGCGAACAAAGCCAACACTACCAGCAAAGCAAAAACCAATGATGCAATCAAACCCCAAAAGCTTAATTTAACAATATGGCTTTTTTGAATCAGCTCAACCACATTATCATAAATTTCACCACCGATAATAATATAGAGGTAAGCTTTCAGCTCCTCTCCCTGTTTAATTTCTGCGACGGAGAATATTTTTTGTTTTTGCCTTGAGCGAGGATCATCGCCCAGCACAGGCAGCATTTGTTTGCCAGCCAACAGCGCTTTAATCGGTCGAAGGTCAACTTGGTGGCGAACAATTTTGTCCGGGTCTGCGGAGTAGGTGGTCACCTTCCCAGAGGGGTCAAGAATATAAAATTCAAAACTCGGCCCGAGAATCATCATTGAATGAAAAGCGTGCTCGAGTTTTCCTTTATCGATTTGGCCGTCTTTAATCAATCCATCGTCCTTGGCAATATGCTCCGCCAACTGAAGATGCAATTTCTGCTCGACCTCCTGCTGATAGGTCTGTGTTAGCTCTTGCGCCAACACAAGCAATAACACACCCACCAGTACAAAACTGGCGATAATCGTCAGTGAAAGCCTGCTATAAAATGAGCCGAGTAATTTAGTCATCAAAAAATTTGTACCCTACACCCCAAACGGTTAATACATACTTGGGTTTTGCTGGATCACTCTCCACTTTGTTACGCAGACGATTAATGTGCGAGCTAACCGTATGCTCATAGCCACTGTGTTTATAACCCCACACAGAATCAAGTAACTGCGCTCGACTGAATACCAGCCCGGGCTGCCTTGCCATATAAACCAGCAGGTCAAACTCCTTACCGGTTAGCTCCAGCGATTGGCCCTTTAAGATAACCTGCCGTTTGGCAATATT
>JAUXDF010000118.1 GCA_030618505.1 Spongiibacteraceae bacterium
ATCCAGAAATTAAACAAAGAGGTCATGGCCAATGCAAATCTTGCGACTTAAAGGCCTTGAAAAGGCCTAGGAGCTAGATTTGCGTTGGCTATGACCGGATTTAATTTTCGAAAGCTACCCGTTTCTGGATGGGCGCTAGCTAGTTGTCATTTACAGACCTTTCTCGTCACGGACTTCCGTGGGAATGCATAGCAAGAGGATGAAACATTGAGTCGTATCAGTACTCGACTACAAGAGCTAAAAGAGCAGGGGCGCAAAGCGCTGGTACCTTATATTGTCGCCGGTGACCCGCTGACGGATGTTACCGTGCCGGTGATGCATGAGTTGGTTGCCAGTGGCGCTGATATCATCGAGCTGGGCGTGCCTTTTTCTGATCCTATGGCTGAAGGGCCGGTTATTCAGTTGGCCCATGAGCGGGCTTTAATGCATAAAGTGAGCCTGCGAAAAGTGTTGGAGATGGTAAAAGAGTTTCGCCAGACTGACCAACAAACACCGGTAGTGTTGATGGGATATGCAAATCCTATCGAGGTACTGGGTTATCAGGAGTTTGCATTTTTAGCCAGCGATGCCGGTATTGATGGGGTTTTGACCGTCGATTTGCCTCCCGAAGAGGCGCAGGAACTGAATGTTGAGCTTAAACGGGTGGGCATCGATAATATCTTCTTGATTGCACCGACCACGGTGCGTGAGAGAGTGCAATCTATCTGTGCTTTAGGCAGCGGATACTTGTATTATGTCTCCCTTAAAGGCGTGACCGGTGCCGGGCATCTGGATATAACCTCTGTTGAGGAAAAACTGCAGGAGATCAAGCAGTTTACTGATCTGCCTGTTTGTGTGGGGTTTGGTATCAAAGATGCCGAATCTGCTCGGGGGGTTGCAGCTGTTGCCGATGGTGTGGTTGTCGGTAGTGTGCTGGTGAATAAAATGGCCGAATTTTCAAAGAGTGGTAGCGTAGCTATCGAGGAACTTGCATCTCAAGTGGCATCGATTATTAGTGAGATGCGTAGTGCAATGGATGAATAACAACAAAAACGACAGCATTAAAAGCGACGGGGTACCGTTATGAGTTGGATTGATAAAATTTTACCTTCTATTGTGCGCTCTGGGGAGGAATCCGAGCGTCGCACCAATGTGCCTGAAGGTCTGTGGTCAAAATGTGTTAAATGCGAGTCGGTATTGTATCGACCTGACCTTGAGCATAACCTGAATGTGTGCCCGAAATGCGAGCACCATATGCGCATCGGTGCGCGTCGGCGTCTTGATATATTCCTTGATGAAGAGGGACGTACAGAGATTTGTACCGATGTAGAGCCGGTAGATCGCCTGAAGTTTAAGGATCTGAAAAAGTATAAAGATCGTTTATCAGCTGCCCAGAAAGCGACGGGTGAAAAAGATGCATTGATTGCGATGGAAGGCAGCGTCAAGGGTTTGCCGGTTGTGAGTGTTGCCTTTGAATTTGCCTTTCATGGTGGGTCAATGGGTTATGCGGTGGGTGAGAAATTTACTCGTGCTGCCAATGTTGCCCTGGAGAAAAAAGTACCCTTGGTGTGTTTTGCCGCCTCCGGTGGTGCGCGCATGCAAGAAGCATTGATCTCCTTAATGCAGATGGCTAAAACCAGCGCGGTTATCGAGCGGATGAAACAGCAGGGCGTGCCCTATATTTCTGTGATGACTGATCCGGTTTATGGCGGTGTTTCTGCGAGTCTTGCGCTGCTCGGTGACCTTAATGTGGCAGAGCCGAACGCGCGTGCCGGTTTTGCTGGCCCCAATATTATCGAGCAAACCATTCGACAGAAGTTACCCAAAGGCTTTCAGCTTAGTGAGTTTTTACTCGAGCATGGCGCCATTGACATGATTATTCCCCGTCCGCAGATGCGTGATAAGTTGGCCGGGATTTTGAGCAAGCTAATGCACCATCCTGTCGATCTTGGTGTTGCTGAATCTGAGCCCGAGTGCGAGTCCGAGTCTGTGGAACAGCAGGAGGAGTAGCCTGCGAGTAATTGATGCGCTTTACTACCCTGAACGAGTGGCTGGCCTGGCTTGAGCAACTGCACCCCACAGAGATTGAGCTGGGCCTGGAGCGAATCGCAGAAGTTGCTGCTCGGATGGAGCTGCTAAAACCCGCTCGGCGGGTTGTCAGCGTTGCAGGTACCAATGGCAAAGGTTCTACAGTTGCTGCTTTGGAATCGGTGTTTGTCGCCGCTAAAATCAGTGTTGGTAGTTATACGTCTCCGCATCTTTTAGATTACAACGAACGTATCAAAATTAATGGCGTCCCGGTAGGTGATGACATTATTTGCCAGGCTTTTGCGCGAATAGATCAGGCTCGAGGGGAAATCAGCCTAAGCTATTTTGAGTTTGGCACTTTGGCTGCCCTAGCTGTTTTTGCTGACAGCAGCCTAGAGCTGGCGTTGCTGGAAGTGGGTTTAGGCGGACGACTGGATGCAGTCAATATTATTGATGCTGATATAGCAGTAATAACACGGATTGATATTGATCATGTTGATTGGCTGGGTTCAGATCGGGAAACCATTGCGGTAGAAAAAGGCGGCATTATGCGCCCAGCAATACCGGTGGTTTGTGCCGACAGTGAGCCACCTGCCAGTTTGTTAGCAATGGCTCGACAACTAGGATGCCTCTGGTATCAATATGGAGTTGATTACTCCCTTGAGGATACTCCAAGCAGTAGCCTCAGCAGGGCTTGGCGTTGGTGCAGCGAAGGTGAAAGCCAGAGCATAGAGGGTTTCAATAATCGATCGTTGCCCCAGCCCAGCTTAGCTGCGGCAATACAGGTGGTGAGCTTACTGGATTGCCCAGTGAGTGCAGATCAGCTTCGCCAGGGAATTAATCATGCTGCCCTGGCGGGACGACTGCAAAAGTTTATGGTAGATGAGCAAGAAGTATTGCTTGATGTCGCGCATAATAGCGCCGCTGCTCACTATCTGGCTGACTATCTTCAGGCACATGCTGTTGAGGGAAATACCGTTGCTGTATTTGCTGCAATGGCTGATAAGGATATTGCCGGGATCACTGCTGAGATAAAGACGCAAATTGATCACTGGAGTCTGGCTAGCCTTGATGTGAGCCGGGCAGCAAAGGCAAGCGAATTAGGCAATCTATTACAACAACAGGGCATCACAGCGATTACAATGAGTGACAGTGTTGAGGAGGCTTATCTTCAGGCAAAATCTCTTTGTAACAAAAGAGGCCGTATTCTAGTCTTCGGATCGTTTTATACCGTGAGTGAAGTACTTCAACAATTAAATCCTCAGTGAGAGTTAAAACTGGCTTGTGAATATCCATCTTAAACAACGATTGGTCGGTGCGCTGGTTTTGGTTGCTGCTGCTGCGGTTTTTTTGCCGATGCTCTTTGAGGCGCCCAAAAAAATACTACTTGATCGACAGAGTCAAATTCCGCAGGCATCCCCCTTTAAGAAATTTCAGTTGGTCGAGCCTGCTTCGCGAGCATCGGTTAGCGAGCATAAAACATCAGGGCAGCCAGTCAGGGATGTTAAACCTGCACAAACGACCAAGGTAGCGAAGCTGCAAGCTAAGCCGACAAACAAGCCAAAAGCCAAAGCAAGTACCGCAAGTAAAACTGCAACCGGCGACTCAGCAAAACCTAAGCTGGATAAGCAAGGGCTTCCGGTTGCATGGGTTATACAGGTGGCGAGCTTTGTCAAAAAAGAAAATGCGGTAAAACTTAAAGATGAGCTGAGAGCCAAAAATTTCTCGGCTTATACCAAGCGTATTGATACCTCACAAGGCCCTGCGGTGAGGGTGTTTGTTGGGCCCAAACTGGATAAGAAGCGTGCCGAGCAAGTTAAGCAGCGTCTGGATAAAGAGTTGAAGTTGAATACCTTGATTGTTCGATTTGAAATGTAAGGGGTGTTAGAGATTAAGAGGATGAATGAATGAATTGGGCGGATTGGAGCATTGTTGCGATTATTGCGGTATCCAGCTTGATCAGTCTCAAGCGTGGATTTGTCAAAGAGGCGATATCTCTGGCGATCTGGCTTGCCGCCTTTGTTATTAGCATGTTGTTTCATGAAAGCTTCGCATTTTTGTTAGAGGATTATATCGCCACCGCCTCAGTGCGAGAAATTGTAGCCATCGGAGTGCTTTTTGCCTTAACACTGATTGTTGGCTCGATGGTGAGTTACCTGATCAGTGAGCTGGTACGGATGACCGGGTTGAGTGGAACGGATCGTTTGTTTGGAATGGTATTCGGGATGGTGCGTGGTGTCATTGTCGTTATTGTGATGGTGATGTTTGCGCCAGCAATTTTGCCTGTTGATCAGGATAGCTGGTGGAAACAGTCCACTCTAATTCCCCATTTTGCCATGCTAGAGGATTGGTCGCGGCATAATGGCCAGGTGGCACTTACTTTTTTTACCCAGTTGCTGGAGTGACAGATCGTGATGGTCTGGCTAGTCTAAAGGTATTCTTGTTGTAGCGGTTTCGAGGCAAGGGTATCAGCTTAAGAGTGATAGAGAATTAGCGGGTTTGTAGTCTACATTAGCTTTACGAGGTATGTTCCATGTGCGGCATCGCAGGTATCGTTGCTAAAAAAAATATCAATCAAGAGCTGTATGATGCTTTAACAGTATTACAGCATAGAGGCCAGGATGCTGCCGGCATGGTGACGTGTCGCGAAGGAAAACTAAGCCAACGCAAGGGAAATGGCTTGGTGAGGGATGTTTTTCGCTCCCGGCATATGAAGCAGCTGGAGGGGAATATGGGTATTGGCCATATCCGATACCCTACCGCTGGTAGTGCCAGTCCGGCACTTGCACAGCCCTTTTATGTTAACTCACCTTACGGAATCAGTTTGGCGCACAATGGCAATCTGACTAACGCGGAAGAGTTAAGTAAAGAGTTGTTCCAGTCTGATTTGAGGCATGTCAATACTGATTCGGATTCAGAGGTGCTACTGAATGTTTTTGCCCATGAGCTACAAAAACTCGGTAAATTAACGCCTACTGAAAAAGATGTCTTTGAAGCCATAAGAGGGGTATATCGCCGTTGTCATGGTGGCTATGCCGTTATCGCTATGATCGCAAATTATGGCATTGTCGCTTTTCGTGACTCTAAGGGTATTCGTCCGGTTGTTTTTGGTGAGCGGGAAACCGCGAATGGCAAGGAGTATATGGTTGCCTCTGAAAGCGTAGCTCTGGATGTTGTTGGTTTTAAACTGATACGTGATATTGCACCTGGTGAGGCGGTTTATATTAATACCCAGGGTGAGCTTTATACTCAGCAGTGCTCGGATCAATCAGAACTTTCCCCGTGCATCTTTGAGCATGTGTATTTTGCGCGCCCCGACTCGATCATTGATAAGGTTTCGGTTTATAAAACACGGCTTCGTATGGGCGAGAAGCTGGCGGAAAAAATTCTCAGGGAAAGGCCCGATCATGATATTGATGTGGTGATTCCCATCCCCGATACCAGTCGAGTATCTGGGCAGGCAATGGCCTATTTGTTGGGTGTTAAGTTCCGTGAAGGTTTGATTAAAAACCGCTACATTGGCCGTACCTTTATTATGCCGGGACAAAGTTTACGTAAAAAATCAGTGCGACAAAAACTCAACCCCATTGGGTTGGAATTCAAGGATAAAAATGTCTTGCTGGTTGATGACTCCATCGTCAGGGGAACAACCTGCCGGCAGATTATTCAGATGGCCAGAGATGCCGGGGCGAAAAAAGTATACTTTGCTTCCGCGGCCCCTGCTGTTAGATATCCTAATGTGTACGGAATCGATATGCCGTCGGCCAGCGAGCTGATTGCCCATGGCCGAACAGAGCAGGAAGTACAGGAATTGATCGGTGCAGACTGGCTGGTGTATCAGGATCTTGATGACTTGATTGCCTGTTCCAGTGAAGGTAACCCGGCTATCAAGCGGTTTGATTGTGCCGTCTTTAATGGCGAATATGTAACGGGTGACATAGATTCAGCTTATCTTGAAAAGATAGATGCGCAGCGTAATGATGCCAATAAATTAGGTAATGACAGTCATTTGGAAACAGGTGATGGTGTTTTTATTGGTTTACATAATGATGTTTCCTGATTTATCAATTATTGGCATCTAGATGCTAGCCACGTTCCCACGATCCTTCGTGAGAATGCATACAAATTTAAAAGCAGGAAAATTTTCAATGTCACAGCAGGACGAACGTTTGGCAGTTTTGGCCGAAGCAGAGCTGGATACACTAGCGGTCAGAGCGGGTCAGCAGCGCACGATGGAGGGGGAGCATAGCGAGCCGATTTTTACGACATCAAGTTATGTGTTTGCCAGTGCGCAGCAGGCAGCGGATCGTTTCTCCGGCGATGAGGAGGGTAATGTTTATTCGCGCTACACTAACCCTACCGTGCGAACCTTTGAAGAGCGGATCGCGGCGATGGAAGGGGGCGAGCGGGCGGTAGCCACTTCCTCTGGCATGGCGGCGATTTTAAGTACCTGTATGGCGTTGTTGCAAAAAGGCGACCATATTCTTTGCTCCCAAAGTGTGTTTGGTACCACTACGGTATTGCTGAATAAATTTCTCGCCAGGTTTGGTGTTGAAATCAGCTATGTTTCCGCAACTGATTTTTCCCAGTGGCAAGCAGCAATGCAGGATAATACGCGTATGCTGCTGCTAGAGACGCCATCAAATCCTTTGAGTGAAATTATTGATATACAACAGCTAGCCGAGCTATCCCGCAAGGGGGATGCGCTACTGGTAGTTGATAACTGTTTTTGTACCCCGGCGCTGCAAAAGCCGCTTGAGTTGGGGGCAGATATAGTTATTCATTCAGCGACTAAGTTTCTTGATGGCCAGGGTCGTTGTGTCGGTGGTGTCGTTATTGGCAAGGCAGAGCAGATGGATGAGGTACTCGGTTTTGTGCGCGCCGCCGGGCCTACCATGAGCCCCTTTAATGCCTGGGTGTTTTTAAAAGGCCTGGAAACGCTGCGCTTGAGAATGGATGCCCACAGCAAAAGTGCACTGGAGCTTGCCCAATGGCTGGATCAACAATCGGCGATAGAAAAAGTATTTTACAGTGGTCTTGAATCCCACTCCGGTCATCTCTTAGCCAAAAAACAGCAAAGTGCTTTTGGTGGAGTGCTGTCGTTTCGAGTCAAAGGCGGCAAAGAAGAAGCCTGGCGTTTTATCGATGCAACACGGCTGGTATCGATTACCGCCAATCTCGGTGATACCAAAACAACTATTGTACATCCGGCAACGACCACCCATGGCCGTTTGAGCCAAGAGGCAAGGCAGCAGTCGGGTATTACCGATAACCTGATTCGCGTTGCCGTTGGCCTCGAGGATATCAAGGATCTGAAAGTTGATATGCAACGCGGTATTGATGTTTTGTAGGGTGCCGCCCTGCGCACCATTGGGCGCTTGATTAATATAATATCTGTAGAACCCGGCACACGTCGGGTTTTTTGTGCCTTGGATTTTTAAATCTACTGCTACACTTAACCTAGAAACGCCACTCCTTCGATGTTGAGTTTCCGGAGGCTCCAATCCTGCAACTGGCTCTTGTGTGAGATATGTGGATAAATAAAGGTAAATACTGTCGATGGACAAACATATAAAACGAATCATTAACGAGGTGGGTAAAGCGCTGCTGGGAAAGGATCAGCAAATTAAACTGGCGCTGTGTTGTCTCTTTGCTAAAGGGCATTTACTGATTGAAGACCTGCCGGGGATGGGAAAAACAACTCTCTCCCAGGCGCTGGCAAAAGTGTTTGATCTTGAATATAACCGTATTCAATTTACCAGTGATCTACTGCCAGCGGATGTACTGGGCGTATCCATTTTTGATAAAAATAGTGGCCAGTTCAAATTTCACAAAGGCCCTGTTTTCACCCAGATATTATTGGCCGATGAGATAAATCGCACCACACCAAAATCACAGAGTGCCTTGCTGGAAGCGATGGAGGAGGGGCAGGTAACGATAGAGGGTGAAACCAGGCCCCTGCCGCAGCCCTTCTTCGTTATTGCCACGCAAAATCCGGTGACGCAAGCGGGTACCTTTTCCTTACCGGAATCACAGCTTGATCGATTTCTGATGCGCATCACCCTTGGCTATCCTGATCCGAGTGCGGAAATGGCACTGTTCAAAGGCGGCGATAGCCGGGAAATTTTAAAAACCCTCAAGCCTTGCTTAAGTCAGCAGCAGCTGCAAACCATTCAGTCCGCGGTGGAGAAGGTAAAAACCACTGACAAATTACTGGAGTATCTACAGCGCCTGGTAGCCTATACAAGAAA
>JAUXDF010000023.1 GCA_030618505.1 Spongiibacteraceae bacterium
GTCTTTATTGCTTGAAATAAGTATTAAGTTACAATTGACTAGCTAGCTAATGACTATTAGTTGTTAGTTAGCCGTAAACAAGGCTATAGTCTATACAATGATTTTTTGTGTTGATACTCCTGATGCATACAATATTCTTGACTTATATCAATAAAGTAAGTCTAAATTCCTATGGTTTTGGATTCCAGGCTTAGGCAACCAATTGTATCCCCGCCTGTTTATCCTTTGTCCACATCACGCGGCCGCTGACAGCACCGGTCAATTCTGACTTCACCTCGATATCACAGCCGGCGGGCATCAGTATGTCTGCGTGAACCCGCAAGCCACGCCCCTTGGAAATATCCAGTAACTGGCAGTCGCGAGTATGGCCGTTAATGCTTAAAGTGCCGTTAATTTGATTTAATGCCGTTCTGGTTCGTAGGCGGCGATCCTCCTCGGATATTGGGGTTACTTTTTTATCAGCAGGGGAGGCATCACTGGTTAATTGATATGCCGGTAGTTCGGCCAGAATAGCTTCATCGAGGTTTTGCGGGCGATAATAAGCGCTACTGTCATGCCAGCGATTGATAACCGAAGGGTGAATAAACTCATTAACGGATAATTGATGGCCGCTCATGCCGTAGATTGCTTGGGCTGGGTGCCTGATAAAGGGTTTTACACGCAGCTTTTCCAACATCCGGTATAAGCCTGAATAGGAGTCGACTATTTGCCCCTTGTCGTTTGGCGTTATCTCGTCATTGAGATAGTTGGCATCAAAAACAAGTCCCTGCTGCTGTGCCTGTTCAATCATCCATTTAAGGGCGATATCTGATAACCCGCTATCGGGGTATCCACCGCCGATATTGCTGTGAGCGCCCGCAAACCAGACTTGTTTAATTTGCTTTGCCTTACCTGTGCTCGTCCAAAGGTTAGGTCGAAAGGAGCCGCGCTGTTCATCTATGGCCAGCGCATGGTAGGCATGCTGAATATTTTCTCCCAGGCTCGTGTCATGAAAGCCTACCCATCGTGAGCGTGATATTCGACCCAGTAGTGGGGTGGGTACACCCAATGCTCCCACCGTGTCCCAAACACCTACAAATTTTATCTGCGGCAGACGATCAGCCTCCTTAGCTGCTTGAATAAGATCGAGTGTGCGAAGATTTTTATCATCGCCGCGTTTGTTAGGGGGCGTTCGATAGTATTTATAAGCTGCCGGTAGTTGTTCCAAGTCGGTTTTGGTGAGCAGGCCAATGGTGTCTATCAGGCCGCACAGGGATCGCACTGTATAGGCACCACGACTAAAACCAAGACAAAATATTTCATCGCCGGGCATATAGTTAGTAGCCAGAAAACGGTAAGCATCCTGAATATTTCGTTCGATACCCATGCCAAAGGCACCGCCTAACAGTTTATCCAGTGCGTTGCCGGTGCCGACGCCAGCGTCATAGAAAATTATCTGGTTACTGTTATCACGGGGATTTATTGGTAGCAGTGCTCTAGTAAATTTGAGTACATTAGTGGCCACCAACTTGCCATTTTCTGTTGATTCTGTTTCGTTCCAGGTGCCGTCACAGCATACAATTAATTTTCTGGCCATGATCTCTCTCCCTATGTCGGCATGCCCTGATGCCCGAGGTTTTTTCTGATGTGTTGGGTTTTTTATATAGTCTTGTAAGGCTTGGATGTACAGTATTTTGGCTAAATAGAGTGAAACTTGTGTTTTAAGGAATGATAAGAAATAAGGAGCGATACTTGATAGAGGGTGAGAGCTTAACAAGTTTGAAATAGGGCGGTGCTTGGGGTCGCGTGTGAAGGGGAGATTTATATTCTTGTATTGCTTAAGCGGGAGGTTAAAAAATCTATTGAGTGTCAAATAGCCTGTCTATGGTTTGTATGTATCAATGGCCTGCCAATTGTTTGGCAGGCACTGATGGTTATTTTCTAAGGGGTTTATGCAGCGTTTTTTTCGCTCTCTCTGCTGCGTCCTAGTACTTTTAAGAGTTCGTCAATTAAGGCGCCAAGTTCCAGTGTCATAATAGCGAAGTTGTTATCAAATAAGACGGACTTATCATCGCTGTCCATATTGTCTAGTTGTTCTTGAAGGATATCTTCAAATTTTATTTGTTTGATGGTTAAATCTTCATGGAGTACAAAGCTGATTCTGTCGTGCCAGTGCAGTGCTAATTGAATGACTTTTTTTCCTGCCTCCAAATGCTTGCTGATTTCCTCGCTGGCCAGTTCCTGATTTTTGCAACGGATACGATTTTTTTCATCCATAACATCCTGAAGTTCACAATCTCCACCAATCAGAAAAGGCGCAGGAGGTTGGGTGTTTAACCAATGGGTCAGCAGTGTGCTCATGTCTTGCTCAACACTGAAAGGGACAACGGGCAGGCTGCCAATGCTTTCTCTTAATAGATTAAGGAACTCTTCGGCTTTACTGCTGCTGGCACAATTGATGATAATCAGTTTTCTACGCGTGTCGATATAGCCGCTAATTTTCTGTGAGCGTGTAAAGGCTTTTGGCATTAGCTCAAAGATAATCTCATCACGCATGCTGGTGCGCTCTTTGCTGTAAATTTTACGCGACTCCTGCTCTTCGATAGCGTGTATTTTTTCTTCCAGTTGTTCTTTGATGACGTTGGCGGGTAATACACGTTCCTGTTTTCGGGCGGATAGATAAATATGCCCATCACTAAAGTGAGTGAGGGCACTGGCGTTTCGTCCCAAGGGAGTATCCCAGCCTATGCGAGCGGGTTCTTGATGGCCGCAGGGCTTAAAGGCGTGTTCGCTCAGTTGTTCTTCGAGTGTTTCCTGATCAAGGGGAAGGTCTTTGGTAATTTGAAAAACTTTAATATTTTTAAACCACATAGTTGTTGTTATTCTCGATAAATGAATTGATATTTGATGATTAAAGTCTGCATGCCTTATGTCTAGTGCCTAATACCTAGTGCCTAAGGGATGGATAAAATGGCTACTGTATAAAAAATAAGGGATTATGACTTCTTGCCAGCAATACGATATAACAGAACGTCAGCACTGCCAATATAAAAGCGCCGCCTCGTTGTATTTTATTTTTACCAAAGCGCAGGGCGACTAATCCCAGTGCAATATAAGTCAGCAGGGCGAAAATCTTTATTGTCACCCAGGTGTCTACGAAGGGGTATTGTTGAATTAAAAAAGTCAGTGTTATTGCGCTGGTCAAAAGCAAGGTGTCAATAATATGGGGTAGTATTTTAATCAAGCGTTTTTCCCGCATCGGGGAATTTGTCAGCATCCAGAAACCGCGCAGTATAAAGCCGCTAATGGAGAGTAGTGCGCAGAGCATGTGAATATGTTTTACAGCAAAATACATGGTTATCTCGTTGATTTATTTTTGAATACTATATTGGCTTAGCTGTCGATTGCATCAGCTATCAATTGCATCAACGGTGCAGTGCAGCACACCCTGGGCTAGCCTGGCTTTGATCTGTTCGCCCTTGCGGACGGTGCTGGTATTGCGCAGAATTTGATCTTTATCGTCCTGGATGATGGCATATCCTCTGTTCAGTGTGGCCAGAGGGCTAACGGTTTCCAGCAGTTGGACAGCGCTTAGGAAACGTTGGTTGTTGTTTTGCAGGCTGCGTTGCATCTCAAGTCTCAGGCGATGCTTGAAATTGTTTAGCTTGAGTCGGCTGGTGTTGAGTTGAATTTCCGGTGATCGTTGGAATAGGCGCGAGCTGATGGTGCTTAGTTGGTGTTGCTCATGGCTCAATCGCTTGTTGATGGCATTTTTCAGGTGTATCTCTATGTCATCGAGGCGTTGTGCCTGTTCCCGGAGCTGGCTGCCCGGATGGCGCAGACGTTTTCTGAGTGTCAGCAGTTGGTGATTTTTGGTATTAAGCTGATTGCGCAAGGCTTTTTTAAATAGCAGCTCATAGCCTTGCAATATTTGTAGCCACTCTTGCTGATCCGGGCTGATTAATTCGGCAGCAGCAGAGGGGGTTGCAGCGCGGACATCGGCAACAAAATCAGCGATGGTAAAGTCCACTTCATGTCCCACGGCGCTGACTATAGGTATGAGGCTGTCGTAGATGGCTCGTGCTACCGTTTCGTCATTGAAAGCCTGCAGGTCTTCAAGGGAGCCACCACCGCGGCCTACGATCAGCAGGTCAAGGTCAGGTCTATGCAGATTGGCATTTTTTATCGCTGTCGTGATCTCGCTGGCGGCATTTGCGCCTTGTACGGCAACAGGCAATATGGCGATATCAATGGCCGGAAAGCGGCGTCGTAGTACTATTACAATATCGCGAACAGCGGCGCCGGTGGGGGAGGTAATGACGCCGATACGCTTGGGGTGCTCGGGCAAGGGCTGCTTGTTGTCTGCATCGAAAAGTCCCTCATTATCCAGTTTGCTTTTTAGTACGTTGAATGCGCGTTGTAGAGCGCCATCGCCGGCTTCCTCAATAAAATCGACAATCAGCTGGTATTCACCGCGTCCCTCATAAAGACTAACCCGTGCGCGGGCGATAATTTGATCACCATTTTTGGGTTTAAAACGCAGGCGCATATTACGGTTGCGAAACATGGCGCAACGTATCTGAGCGGAGCTGTCTTTTAAGGTGAAGTACCAATGTCCGGAGGAGGGGCAGGCAAAGTTGGATATCTCGCCGCTGACCCAGATAAGTGGGAACTGGGTTTCGAGAATACGTTTGCTGCGTCGGTTCAGCTCACTGACGGAGATGATTTCCCGGTTGTTGCTGTTTGAGAGTTGTGATGCTGTCATGGCGGCTATTGTAGCCGATGTGGGGGATTAGGGATGGCAAAAAGAACTGGTTTACGTAAATCTCTGTAAAACGTATAATTACCGGTTATTTTTACCCATTCCCTACAATCTCTTAACTGATCAGGTTCTTTCCATGGATCGAATTGTCGAAGAAGCACTTACCTTTGATGACGTGTTGTTGCTACCCGGGTATTCCGAGGTGACGGCAAAAGATGTCAATCTGCAAACTCGCTTGACTAAAGCGATCCCCTTAAATATTCCGCTGATTTCTGCGGCGATGGATACGGTGACGGAAGCTCGTCTGGCGATTGCGATGGCGCAGGAAGGCGGTATTGGCGTTATTCATAAGAGTATGACGATTAGCGAGCAGGCTTTTGAGGTGCGCGCCGTTAAAAAGCATGAAAGTGGTGTGGTTAAAGATCCTATCACTATTGATGCGTATGCAACGGTAGCTGATCTGATTGAAATAAAAAATGTGCATAATATCTCTGGTGTTCCGGTGCTGGATGATGGAGATTTGGTGGGTATCGTGACGAACCGTGATGTGCGTTATGAAGAAAATATGGGGGCACTGGTTTCGTCCATAATGACACCAAAAGATAAGCTGGTTACGGTGCAAGAGGGTGCAGACCCTGAGTATGTTAAGGAGTTGCTGCATCGTCACCGCATTGAGAAGGTCTTGGTGGTAGATGAGGATTTTAATCTTACCGGTATGATTACGGTTAAGGATATTCATAAGGCTCAGGTGTATCCGGATGCTTGTAAAGATAGCCATGGGCGTTTGCGGGTGGCAGCGTCGGTTGGCACTAGCCCTGATACGGATGAGCGTGTTGCTGCTTTGATTGAGGCGGGTGTGGACGTGCTGGTGGTGGATACGGCCCATGGGCATTCAAGGAATGTGATTGAGCGGGTTCGGCTGATTAAGAAAAATTATCCGGATATGCAGGTGATTGGTGGCAATATTGCTACGGCTGGTGCTGCGCTGGCGCTAGTGGAGGCCGGAGCAGACGGCGTTAAGGTGGGTATTGGTCCGGGTTCTATTTGTACGACGCGTATTGTGACGGGCATTGGTGTGCCGCAAATTACGGCGATTAATAATGTGGTTGAGGCTTTGAAGGGTAAGGGGATTCCGGTTATTGCTGATGGTGGTATTCGTTATTCGGGTGATTTTGCCAAGGCGATTGCAGCGGGTGCCAGTACGGTGATGATGGGTAGTATGTTGGCGGGCACTAAGGAGGCTCCGGGTGAGGTGGAGTTGTATCAGGGGCGTAGTTATAAGGCGTACCGTGGTATGGGTTCTTTGGGGGCTATGTCGAAGAATCAGGGTTCGAGTGATCGTTATTTTCAGGATGCCAGTGGTGGTGTTGAGAAGTTGGTGCCTGAGGGTATTGAGGGGCGGGTGCCTTATAAGGGGCCGGCGTCGAGTATTGTGCATCAGATGATGGGCGGTTTGCGCTCGGCGATGGGTTATACGGGTAGTGTTGATATTGATACGATGCGGACTAAACCTGCTTTTATTCGGGTGACGTCGGCGGGTATGGCTGAGAGCCATGTGCATGATGTGAGTATTACTAAGGAAGCGCCTAATTATCCGGTTCGGTAATTTGGGCATTTTAGTCGAGGTGGGGCTGATGGTGTCTGCAGGTCGTGCTTCGATGAGTTTCTTTACGCTGCGTGCGGAGGTGATTTTGGCGGGAACTACGTGAGAACATAAAAAGACATGTTCTCCTCCGTTCCCTCAATCCAAAATCACCCCCGTACTCGCTAAAACTCATAGGCGCTCGACCTGCAGACACCATCAGCCCTTCTAAGCAGTTTTTGTATTCAATTTTTTTGTACTTCAAATCAGAGTTTATTTCATGTCTCAAAATATCCATTCGCAGCGTTTGTTAATTCTCGATTTTGGCTCGCAGTACACTCAGTTAATCGCTCGTCGTGTGCGTGAGGCGGGTGTGTATAGTGAAATTCACCCTTACGATATGGATGAGGCGGAGATTAAGGCCTTTAACCCTCTCGGTATTATTCTTTCCGGTGGTCCTGAAACGGTAACGGGCAGTGATACGCCGCGTGCACCGCAGATGGTATTTGAACTGGGTGTGCCTGTTTTAGGTATTTGCTATGGCATGCAGACTATGGCGGAGCAGCTCGGCGGTAAGGTGGAGAGTGCCAGCAAGCACGAGTTTGGTTATGCGAAAGTTGAGGCGCATGGTCATAGTCGTTTGTTGGATGATATTTGTGATCATCGCAGTGATAGTGGTGAGATGTTGCTGGATGTCTGGATGAGTCACGGAGATAAAGTGGTTGATATGCCAGCGGGCTTTCAGCTGATGGCGGCAACAGCAAGTGCGCCTATCGCGGGTATGTTTAATTCTGATAAGAATTTGTATGCAGTCCAGTTTCATCCGGAGGTGACTCATACCCAGCAGGGGCAGCGTATTATTGAGCGTTTTGTGCTGGATATTTGTGGCTGTGATGGTTTGTGGACGGCGAAGAATATTATTGATGATGCGATTGCTACGGTTAAAGAGCAGGTCGGCGATGATCATGTGATTTTGGGTTTGTCCGGTGGTGTTGATTCTTCGGTGGTGGCGGCAATGTTGCACCGTGCGATTGGCGATCAGTTGACCTGTGTTTTTGTGGATAACGGCTTGTTGCGCCTGCATGAGGGCGATCAGGTGATGGAGATGTTTGACAAAAATATGGGCGTGAAGGTGATTCGTGTTGATGCCCAGGATTTGTTTTTAGGTCGTTTAGCAGGGGTGAGTGATCCGGAGCAGAAGCGCAAGATTATTGGTAATACTTTTATCGAGTTGTTCGATGAAGAGGCCGGTAAAATCGACAATGCAAGATGGCTGGCGCAGGGAACTATTTATCCTGACGTGATTGAGTCGGCGGCGTCAAAGCACGGTAAAGCTCATGTGATTAAATCCCACCATAATGTTGGTGGTTTGCCTGAGGATATGAAGCTCGGTCTTGTTGAACCGTTGCGTGAGTTGTTTAAGGACGAGGTGCGCAAGATTGGTCTGGAGTTGGGTCTTCCTTACGATATGGTTTATCGTCATCCTTTTCCAGGCCCTGGTTTGGGTGTCAGAATTCTCGGCGAAGTGAAAAAAGAATATGCTGATGTGCTGCGTGAAGCTGATGCGATTTTTATGGAGGAGTTGCATAATGCGGATTACTATCATAAAACCAGTCAGGCTTTTGCGGTGTTTATGCCGGTTAAGTCGGTCGGTGTAGTGGGCGATGGTCGTCGTTACGCTTGGGTGATTAGTCTGCGGGCGGTAGAGACGATTGATTTTATGACTGCTCGCTGGGCCCATTTGCCTTATGAGTTGCTGGAAAAAATCTCCAGTAGAATTATTAATGAAATTGCTGATGTATCACGTGTCGCCTACGATATATCCAGTAAACCTCCCGCCACCATTGAGTGGGAATAGATTGCTCGCAACGGTCTCTCTCAGGTTGGTCTGTTAGCGACTTACAAGAAAGTTGCGGCTCCGTGGTTTATATATAAGCCACGTATTGTGCTATATTAAAGTTATCATGGGATGATAACTTGTTCTGCAGGAGGGCAGATTGGTGGTTTCAAGGAGAGTGGATGTTGGTCTGGAAACACTCTTGAGTCTTGATGGCGAAGTTTACCCAATGGATAACGGGTATTGGACGCAGTTCAGAGTGAAGAGGGTCGTGCAGAGCAAGTATATTCCGCACGGCATTGATTATTCGCTGACGATGCATGACCGGAGCAATCGAAGAATACTTGGTTACGATAATGCCCACAGGGCAAAGCTCAAACGAAAGAAGTATGGAGCAAAGCGGATTGAGTGGGATCATAAGCACGACAGGGAAAAAGTCAGTGACTATGAGTTTGAAGGTGCGGGGCAGTTGCTCGATGATTTCTGGAAAGATGTAAACCGCATACTAAGCGGAACATAGAGGCAAGAATGCTTACTAAAGTCATGAAGGTTGGGGTTATTTCTAGAGAAGCCTACCAAAAGCGGACGGTTGCCATCGCGAAGGGTGAATACAAGCCACGAAAAGATGAGCCGAAGGTTTGGTTTGAATCGTTGCAGTCGATGTCCCAGGTATTAAGCAGTGATAATCAGGCATTGTTAAAAACGATTATTGAACATAAACCTCGTTCTCTAGCGGAGTTGGAGCGGCTGAGCAAACGGAAAAAATCGAATTTGTCACGCACCCTTAAAACCTTGGAAAGGTATGGCATTGTAGAACTGCCTAAGGAGAACGGGCGGCTCATACCCAAGGTAAAAGCGACAGACTTCAAGGTTGAGTTTGGTTTGCATTACAGCAGGCTGGTGCCGAATGAAGTGGAAAGTACCGCGACATGCTAGGGCACTTACTCACTATTTTTCATGGTGTCGATACTTATGATTATCATAAAACCTGGGCTACTACTGGCCTTTCACTGCTTATTGATAATCGAGTGGGGTTAGATTGCCAGCATGCGGGCTGAGCAATCTGATCAGTATTGGATGGAGCAGGCGCTAGGGCTAGCCGCAAAAGCACGAGCCCTTGATGAAGTGCCCGTCGGGGCTGTTGTTGTGCTTGATAATGAGATTATCGGGCGGGGCTGGAATCAGCCTATCTCTTCCCATGATCCTTCGGCTCATGCTGAAATAATGGCCTTGCGCGATGCGGGGCAGAAGGTCGGTAATTATCGTCTGATTAATAGCACTCTTTACGTCACCATCGAACCTTGCGCCATGTGCGCCGGGGCTTTAGTTCATGCGCGGGTGGCACGGGTGGTTTACGGTGCAAAAGAGCCCAAATCCGGTGTGGCGGAGAGTAATTTGCAGTTTTTCTCGCAGGGATTTTTGAATCATCAACTTGAGCTTGAAGGAGGCGTTTGCGAGGAAGCTTGCAGTGATATGATCAGGGCGTTTTTCAGGCAGAGGCGTTTAAGCAAAAAAGCGCAAGTCTAAGGCTCAGCTTTAGAGGATGTTTGAAAACTCTGGTAGCGAGCTAGTGTCAAAGCTGATTAGAGCTTCCTGTTCTTGTGGCGCTTTTGGTAGGCTGCTTGGCAGGTTGTCTGTTGCTTGTGCCGCCAGCTGTTCTTCTGTGGTGGGGAAGCTCCAGCTCAACAAATCATGGTAGTGACGAATATGCTGTACATAGCTGACGGGTTCGGCGCCACGAGCATAACCATGACGGGTATAGGCGTACCAGACTTTACGCTGTAGCAGTGGCAGGCGCTGTTTAACGTCAACCCACTTGTTGGGGTCGTCGCCCTGAAATTCGGTGATTTCACGGGCATCTTCTACATGACCGCGCCCTACATTGTAGGCTGCCAGGGCAAACCAGGTGCGATCCGGTTCGGGTATCGATGAATCCAATTTTGCGTAGATTTTTTTAAAGTAGCCAGCACCACCGCGCAGGCTTTGCTCGGCATTGAGGCGGTTGGTGACGCCCATTTCTTTGGAGGTGATTCGAGTCAGCATCATCATGCCACGTACGCCGGTGGGGGATTTTGCTCTGGGGTTCCAGTGTGATTCGCGGTAGGAAATAGCTGCCAGTAAGCGCCAGTCCATCTGGTATTCCTGGGCGATTTGCTGAATCAGTTGTTGGTATTTTGGTAATCTTTTCTTAACGTTCTTGTTGAAGGTGCGTGAGCCTATTTGTTTGACTTCATCTGCTGCGCCATAAAAACGCTCCTTTAGATGAGCGAGCATGCCTTCCTGTTTGGTTTTTTGGAAAAACTTCTGCATGGATTGATATAGTGCGCTGTTGCTGTCCTTATCCATCGCCCACGCCATTGCTTCGGGGGCGGAGATGTCGAAGGCCACCCGCAGGGACTGGAAGTAGCCGCGTTGTACCTTGAATTCATTGGAATCAACGATGGTGTAATCGATTTCGCCGCGGTCGAGCATTTCCAGTAGGTCGTTGGTATCAAGTTCGGTGGTTTCATGCCAGCTGAGCTGGGGGTGATCTTTCTTCAGTGCTTGTAGTCGCTCGGAGTGGCTACTGTGACCAAGCACTAGTAGCTTTCCTTTTGAAATATCATCAATGGTGCGTGGTGCTGTTTGGCCGGCACGATACAGCAGTTGCTGGCGAATGCTCAGATAAGGCGTTGAAAACTTGAGGTGCTTTTTACGACCCTCGGTGATAGTCAGTCCTGCGGCGGCAATATGTGCCTGATTGTTGTGCAGGGCAGCGAACATCTCTTCCAGGCTGTCGACGCTGATGATTTCAAGTTCAACCCCCAGGTCATTGGCAAATTCCTGGGCTAAAATATATTCAAATCCGTTGGGTCCCTGGCTGTCTTGAAAGTAGGTCGTTGGGCTAACGCGGGTGATTACCTTGAGTGTGCCTTGTTGTTGCACGGTTTCTATTGAGGAAGTACTTTTACAGGCGGTAAGTGCAATAGTGAGTACAAGCAGCAATAGCAATACTTTGATACCCGGGTTGATCCGGCTACCTGACTTACAGCCAGGGAGGCTGCTTGCTTGGCAATGCGCTGTCTGCGTTGATATCAAAATAATACCTAGTGATTATTCAATTGCAGCTATTTTATCCGCTTAAAATACAAACAGCTATCTTGACAGATAGCGCTGTTATTGATCCATATTCCCCGTTTGCGCTGTATGAAGGTCTCGCAATAAGTGTGATCTGCATCACAAAAAAATATTTTTTATGTATATCAATAACTTTGCTGAATTATCTCAAGTAATTTGCAGGTTTAGAGCTTTCCATTGTAAGGTGGTTTTTTTCTTAGATGATTATGGAATAAGCAGATAAAAACCCTTAAGCTCGGCTTAATTCGTACTTTGCCTTTCTTCAAATAATGAAATAGTAGGGCTGTTAACGTACAATGCGCGCCTGAAATACCTGTCCCTTTCTATAGATAAGCTAATTAGAGGCTGAACCTACACATGCTGATCCTGCGTGGTGCTCCCGCTCTTTCCGAGTTTCGACTGTCAAAATTACTTTCAACGCTGCAAGGCGGTATTAAGCAGATCGAGGGTTTGAGTGCTGAATATGTTCATTTTGCTGATCTGGATAAGGACCTTGATCAAGAGCAGCAAGGCATATTGGACGCCCTGTTAAGTTATGGGCCTAAGCAGGGTAATCAGCAGGGTAATCAGCCTCAAGGCGAAACCAGTGAGGGGCAGCTGATATTGGTGGTGCCTCGAGCGGGTACTATTTCGCCCTGGTCCAGCAAGGCAACTGATATAGCGCATAATTGTGGCCTGAAGACGGTGCACCGCCTGGAACGGGGCTTAGCCTATTACCTTAAAGCATCTCCATCGCTTAGCGAGTCGCAGCTCAAGGAAATTACTCCTCTCTTGCATGACCGAATGGTTGAAGTCCCCTTGGCTTCGCTGGACGATGCTGCGCAATTATTTAGTGTCGAGCAACCCGCGCCGCTAAGTCGGGTGGATATACTGAATGGTGGCAGAGAAGCCCTGATTGAGGCCAACAGCAGTTTGGGGCTGGCGCTGGCAGAGGATGAAATTGATTATCTGGTGGATAGCTTTAAGGAGCTGGGTCGCAACCCCACTGATGTTGAATTGATGATGTTTGCCCAAGCGAACTCTGAGCACTGTCGTCATAAAATATTTAATGCCAGCTGGACCATCGATGGCGAAAAGCAGTCACACTCGCTGTTTGGGATGATTAAAAATACTTATCAACTGGGTGGCGAAGATGTACTCAGCGCCTATGCCGATAACGCATCAGTTATTGCTGGCAGCAAAGCGGGGCGGTTTTTTCCAAAAGCTGGCAGTTGTGAATACGATTATCATCAAGAAGATATTCATATTCTGATGAAAGTAGAAACCCATAATCACCCAACAGCGATAGCGCCTTTTCCCGGTGCGGGTACCGGCTCGGGTGGCGAAATTCGCGATGAAGGGGCGGTGGGCTCAGGTTCAAAACCGAAGGTGGGTTTGAGCGGATTTTCAGTGTCCAATTTGCAGATCCCCGAGTTTGAGCAAGCTTGGGAGCAGCCTTACGGTAAACCTGCGCGGATAGTGACGCCGCTGGATATTATGATTGAAGGGCCGGTAGGCGGTGCGGCGTTTAATAATGAGTTCGGTCGGCCTAACCTCTGTGGATATTTTCGAAGCTACGAACAAAGTGCTCAAGGTGCCAATGGCGAAGAGCTGCGTGGTTATCACAAGCCAATCATGATTGCCGGCGGTATGGGTAATATCCGCGCTGAGCATGTTGCTCAAAATGAGTTCTCTGCAGGCACGCAACTGGTTGTGTTAGGTGGTCCAGCCATGCTGATTGGTCTTGGTGGTGGTGCGGCCTCCTCGATGACTTCCGGTGCCAGTAGTGAGGATCTGGATTTTGCCTCAGTGCAGCGTCAAAACCCTGAAATCGAGCGCCGATGTCAGGAGGTGATTGATCGTTGCTGGCAGCAGGGCGAAGAAAATCCAATTGCTTTTATCCATGATGTCGGCGCCGGTGGGCTTTCTAATGCTTTCCCTGAGCTAGCCAAAGATGGTGGTTGTGGGGCTAAATTTGAACTGCGCAAGGTACCTAATGATGAGCCGGGGATGTCACCGCTAGCGATTTGGTGTAATGAATCGCAAGAGCGATATGTGCTGGCCATCAATAAAGAAGATCTTGCCAGGTTTGAGGCAATTTGTGAGCGTGAGCGTTGCCCTTACGCCGTTGTTGGTGAGGCCATCGAGGAAAAACATCTTAGCGTTAGCGATTCACATTTTGACAATCAAGCGGTTGATCTGCCGATGCAGCTTTTGTTTGGTAAAGCACCAAAAATGCACCGGGATGTGGTTCGTCAATCGGTAAAACTCCCCGCGCTTGATTTGTCGGGTATTAAGCTCGCTGATGCACTTGAGCGTGTATTACGTCTGCCAACGGTTGCCAGTAAGCAGTTCTTAATTACTATCGGCGATCGTTCAGTAACAGGCATGGTTGCCCGTGACCAAATGGTGGGCCCTTGGCAAATACCGGTAGCTGATGCGGCCATTACCACCGCTTCCTATGATACCTGTGCCGGTGAAGTGATGTCGATGGGTGAGCGCTGCCCGCTGGCGCTGATTAATGCCCCCGCCTCGGGTCGCATGGCCATTGGTGAGGCCTTAACAAATATTGCTTCGGCGCCGATTGCCAAGCTGTCTGATATTAAATTGTCAGCAAACTGGATGTCTGCGGCCGGCCATCCCGGCGAAGATGAAAAACTTTATGATACCGTGAAGGCGGTGGGCATGGAGCTTTGCCCAGAATTGGGTCTGACTATTCCAGTGGGTAAAGATTCGATGTCTATGCGAACCGCCTGGAATGAAGACGGCGAAGACAAAGCGGTGACATCTCCTCTTTCCTTGATTATTTCTGCCTTCGCACCGGTGACGGATGTTAGGCAACAGGTCACTCCTCAATTGCGCAGTGATTTAGGTGATACAGCGCTACTTTTTATCGATTTGGCGCAGGGAGAGCAGCGCTTGGGTGGCTCTGCACTGGCGCAGGTCTTTAATCAGTTGGGCTCAGTGGCACCGGATTTTGAAGACGCGGCTCGGTTTAAAGCTTTTTTTGCGGCTATGCAGTTGTGTCTCGCCGACAATTTAATCACGGCTTATCATGATCGTTCCGACGGTGGTTTGATCACTACTTTGTTGGAAATGGCCTTTGCTGGTCATTGTGGCCTTTCCATTGATTTGAGTGAAGTGCTTGGTGGAAACAGTACTGAAGATCAACTAGCAGCACTGTTTAATGAAGAGCTTGGTGTCGTTCTTCAGGTTCGCAAAGACAAACTGGATACCTTGTTGAAGGTGTTCGCCGGGCAGGGCTTTGATGAAGGGATTTTTAATATTGGTGGTCTTGGTAGCGATGAGCGCATAGAGCTGGTCTGTCATGGCGAAACACTGATTAACAAATCTTTTATCGATTACCAGCGTATTTGGAGTGAAACCAGTTATCGCATTCAGTCTTTAAGAGATAACTCTGCCTGCGCTGATCAGGAGTTCTCTGCCATCACTCTGGAAGATCCAGGCTTGAGCGTAAATTTGAGTTTCGACCAAAACGAAGATGTTAGCGCGCCTTACCTGAATTTGAATAATAAACCCGTGATAGCCATTTTGCGCGAGCAGGGCGTTAACGGCCAGCTTGAAATGGCAGCGGCATTTGATCGTGCTGGTTTTAGTGCTATCGATGTGCATATGAGTGATATCTTATCGGGTCGTGTGACCCTTGATGGTTTTAAGGGCTTGGCCGCTTGCGGCGGATTTTCCTATGGTGATGTGCTTGGTGCTGGAGAGGGTTGGGCAAAAACGATACTTTATAATGCCCGTGCCCGGGATCAGTTTGCGGAGTTTTTTGCCCGCAATGACAGTTTTACTTTGGGTGTTTGTAATGGCTGTCAGATGTTGTCGAATTTACGTGAATTGATTCCAGGCACCGATCTTTGGCCGCATTTTGTCAGAAATACCAGCGAGCAATTTGAAGCGCGATTTTCTTTGGTGAAAATTGCTGAAAGCCCCTCGGTGCTGTTAGCCGGTATGGCCGGGTCGCATATGCCGGTAGCGGTCGCCCATGGTGAGGGGAGGGCTGAGTTTCGTGATGCCCGGCATCTGAGTGCTTTGCAGCAATCGGGACTAGTGACACTGAGTTATGTTGATCACAATGTTGAAAATACCGAAAGCTACCCTCTTAACCCCAATGGGTCGCCCTTAGGGATCAGTGGAGTGAGTAGTGAAGATGGCCGCGTAATGATTATGATGCCGCATCCAGAACGGGTTTTCAGGACGGTACAAAACTCTTGGGCACCCGATGCCTGGCAGGAAGATGGCGCCTGGTTGCGTTTATTTAGAAATGCCCGTGTGTGGGTAGATTAGGAGTCTGTCGGACTTAACGCTGTTCTACTGCGGAAAAACATAAATCAGCCATTTTTCACGTTCGATTGCGTTAAATAGCAAGCTATGCCCAAAGCGTTTCACGGGGCAGGCTCTTCGCCTTAATCGAAAGCAAAAACTGACTAATTTCTGCTTTCCCTCGCTACGAACGGTTAAACCCGACAGACTCCTGGGTTTTTAATTGGCAGTGGGTTTGTTAACGGAGTCGTTGCGCTGGTTTGAGTATATGCAGACCCGGTCGCGCCCTTGTTGTTTCGCATTATAGAGAGCAACGTCGGCCGCTTTAATTAAGTACTCTACTTTCGGGTAATTATAATCAATGCCCTGTGTTGAGATACCGATGGATGCGCTGATCTTTAAATGCAGGCCGTCATCAAGGTCGATGGGGGCTGTTCTCAGACTGTCGAGTATGCGTTGGGCGACGGTGCTTGCCTCCGATGAGTCACAGCCGGGCATTACCAGCATAAACTCGTCCCCGCCATAGCGAGCAACAATGTCGGTGGAGCGCTTTTGTCGCTCCATATGTTGAGCGAGTATTTTTATGACTTCGTCTCCGACCTGGTGGCCATGACTGTCATTAATCGGTTTAAACAGGTCAATATCAATAAAAGTGATGCTGAGTGGTGTGCCGTGTTTGCGGGCGCTGTCAAATTCCATTTTTAGGACTTCATCGAGATGGCTGCGATTATAGAGGCCGGTTAAACCATCACGCCTTGCGACCTCCTCCAAGTTGCGTGAACGTCGCTCAATGCGTTCCACCTGCTCATTTTGTTGTGATTGCTTCATATTGCTGTGAAGCTCACGGATCATCAGTGCTTCTTTGGATTTTTGCTGGATGGCCTCTATCTCGCTGCTATCGATCAGTTCTATCTCAAACAGCGACGATAATTCGGGCAGTTCCTGCAATACTTTATCAATCACGGCTTCAAATTGCTGATCATTCAAGCCAAGATTCTTAGCTGCTGCAGCAATATTTTCACAGTCCGCCTGATTATCATCTATCCAGAAATCGGTAATAGGGCCAGAGAGGGCAATGCAGTTTTGGAATTGCTCAATCTCGTTGCCTTGTTCGGGTTTATTAATGCAGTGACTGTTGTTTACGGTATTAACCAGCAGTGGTGGCAAACGCCAGCTTTCTACGAGAAATGCACCTATTGCCGCATGATCGCAGCCAAAGCATGATGTTTCATTTTCGATAAGGGATGTATGGTCGGTGCTGTCCTCAAGCACCTGCTGATAGCG